>NZ_JASHKS010000042.1:0-37887 GCF_030056835.1 Rhodococcus sp. IEGM 1372
AAACTTGTCGGGTGTCGTCGTCGAGGGTGCGGACGCCGTCGTCGAGGGCTTCGAGGTAGGAGTCGAGGGTCGCGATCGGGGTGCGCATCTCGTGGCCGAGGTCGGTGAGCATCCGGCGGCGGGTGGTTTCGGTGGCGTCGAGACGGCGGGCGAGTTCGTTGACGGTGACGGCGAGTTCGTCGAATTCGCGGCCGAGTCCGGGACTGGGCACGCGGGTGTCGTAGTGGCCGCCGGCGATCCGGGCAGTGGAGGCGGTCACGGCCGTCAGCGAGCGTTGGACGCGGCGGGTGAGGTACCAGCTCACCGCCAACGCCAGCAGCACCGCCAGGGCGATCGCCAGGCCCCAGGCCAGGATGATCGCCCGGGTAAAGGCCTCTTCGACGTGGGCGGCCTGACTGGAGTTGGGGTCGATGCCGGCCTGGCCGAGGTGATCGTGGAAGATGCCGGGGGCGAGCGCGGAGGCGACGAGCCAGGCGCTGACCGCGCAGCCGACCACCACCACGGTCAGGGCCAGGAACAGCCGGGTGCCGAAACTCGAACCGGTCAGGGCCCGCCGCAGCGACGGTCCCGAGGCGGAGATCTGGGGGTTCATGCTCCGGTGCCCATTCGGTAGCCGACGCCGCGGATGGTGCGCACGTAACGGCCTTCGGTGGCGTCGTCGCCGAGTTTGCGGCGCAGGTGGCCGATGTGCACGTTGACCAGCTGTTCGTCACCGACCCAGCTCGGACCCCACACCGCTTCGATCAGCTGCGTTCGGCTGAGTACGACAGCGGGATCCTGGGATAGGGCGGCGAGGACGTCGAATTCGGTGCGCGTGAGTGCCACCGGCACGCCGCCGACGGTGACCTCACGGCCGTCGACGTCGATGGCCAGGTCACCGAAGTTGCGGACATGCATGCCCGGAACAGCCTCGGCCGGCCGGGGGGTGTGGGTGCGGGGGCGACGCAGCATGGCCTGGATGCGGGCCGTCAACTCCCGCGGGCTGAACGGCTTGGTCATGTAGTCATCGGCTCCGACGGACAATCCGATGAGGGTGTCGACCTCCTCGGCCCGGGCGGTGAGCATCACCACGTAGGCGTCGGAGAAGGTCCGCAGTTGCCGGCACACCTCGACACCGTCCAGGTGCGGCAGGCCCAGATCCAGGACCACCACATCGGGATCGAACTGCCGGGCGAGGACGACGGCGTCGGCGCCGTCGCCGGTGATCGTGACCTCGAACCCGTCGTGTTCGAGATACGTGCCCACCAGGTTCGCCAGCGGCGCCTCGTCCTCGACGACCATTGCCCGCAACCCCGTCGGCGGGCGCCGCACCGCTGCGGTGTCGCTGCTGGTCTCGGGCGTGCGAGCAGAGGTTTCCATGGTGTCCATCATCGCTAGTAGCGTCCGGCGCTGACGTTGCGGCCGGACTTCTTGAGCAAATCTTCATGCAACCTCCACCGGATTACCGGGGTCCGTGCGCGAGGCTGGAAGCACGAAGAGAAGCTGGAAGCACGAAGAGAAGCTGGAAGCACGAAGAGAAGGAAGGGGACGATCATGATGGGCTGGGCAGGTGAGCTGAGCTTGGCCGGGTGGATTCTCATGGCTGTGTGCATGCTCGCGTTCTGGGCGGTGGTGCTCTACCTGATGGCCGCCATGTTCCGCACCGACCGCACAAGCGGGCCAGACGGCACCGAACACGGCGTCGATCCGCTGCAGGTGCTCGATGCCCGTTTCGCCCGCGGCGATATCGACTACGACGAATTCGTCGCACGCCGTCAGCTACTGACCCCGACCAGGGGCACGGCCGATGGCAGCGGCCGACAGGAGCCGATCCGTGGGTGAACTGACCCGCCGGTCCTTCATGCTCGGATCGCTTTTCGTCGGCGCCGGGGTGCTGGCGGCCTGCTCCGGATCCGGGGCGGCCACCGGTACGCCGGTGACCGCCTCGTCGAACGTGGTGCGTCGCCTCGAACAGCAGCGCCGCAGTCCCGGCCAGCGGGTGGTCTCGGCCCGGTTGACGCCGCGTCCGGTCGAGGTGGACCTCGGTGGCCGCATCGTCTCCACCTGGGGATACGACCCGAATCTGCCGGGGCCGCTGCTCCGGGCCCGCGCCGGGGACCTGTTGCGGGTCGAGGTCGACAACCGGCTGCCGGTCGAGACGAGCGTGCACTGGCACGGACTTGCCCTGAGCAACGACATGGACGGGGTACCCGGGTTGACCCAGGACCCCATCACCGCCGGTGGCCGGTTCACCTACGAGTTCACCGTCCCGGATCCGGGCACGTACTTCTATCACTCGCATTCCGGGCTGCAGCTCGACCGCGGCCTGTACGGCGCGCTGATTATCGACGACCCGCTCGAGCCCGGCGACTACGACCACGAGTGGATCGTGGTGCTCGACGACTGGCTCGACGGCACCGGCCGCACCCCGGACGAGGTGGCACGTGACCTCGGCATCGGCGCCGCCACCCCCGACGAGAGCGATACCGCCGGGATGGGCGGGATGGACCACGGTGCCACGGGCATGGACGGTATGGGCGGCATGGACATGGGTGAGGAAACGATGCTCTCCCCACTGCTCGGCGGCGCCGGGGACGTGAGCTACCCGCATTTCCTGGTCGGCGGCCGGGTCCCGGACGATCCGATGACCTTCACCGCCGCACCGGGACAACGGGTGCGGATCCGGTTCGTCAACGCCGGTGCGGACACCGCCTTCCGCGTCGCGCTGGGCGGGCACCGGATGACCGTCACCCACACCGACGGCTTCCCCGTCGTGCCGCAGGACACCGACTCGCTGCTGATCGGCATGGGCGAGCGCTTCGACGTGCTCGTCACCCTCGGCGACGGCGTGTTCCCGTTGTTCGCGCAGGCCGAGGGCAAGACCGGGCACGGGCTAGCGCTGGTGCGCACCGCCGCCGGCGAGCTACCCGCGCAGTCGCGACCCGGCGAGCTGGAGCGGCGGGTGCTGCTCGGCACCGACCTCGCGCCCCGCGAGTATGTGCGGCTGACGGAGCGCGATCACGACCTGTATCACAGCGTGGATATGGGCGGGACCATGTCGCCGTACCGGTGGACCCTCAACGGCCGCGCCCACCCCGACATCCCGCCGCTGAACGTCAACGAAGGGCAGCGGGTGCGCATGCGGATGCGGAACATGTCGGACATGTTCCACCCGATGCACCTGCACGGGCACACCTTCGCGCTCACCGACACCGGTCTGCGCAAGGACACCGTCACCATCGGGCCGATGCGCACCGTCGAGATCGAATTCGACACCGACAACCCGGGCCAATGGGCCCTGCACTGCCACAACGCCTACCACCAGGAGGCCGGGATGATGACCACCGTGTCCTACCTGGCCTAGTCCGGGGTGCGCCGGCTGCGGGGATCCCCCGTCGTTGGTTCACCTGTGTCTGTGACCGTTCGAGGAAAGGATCCACTCATGAACAAGAAGACTCTCGCCGTCGGCGCCATGGCGCTCGCGGTGGTGTTCACCGCGGCGGCGTGCAGCGACTCCGACACCGGCACCACCGCCGCCACATCGAGCGCCACCACCTCGGCCACCACCTCCGCCGCCGACGAAGCGGCAGCGCACAACGACGCCGACGTGATGTTCGCGCAGATGATGATCCCGCACCACAGCCAGGCCATCGAGATGAGCGACATGCTCCTCGCCAAAGAAGGGATCCCCGAGGAGGTGACCGCGCTGGCCGAGCAGATCAAGGCCGCTCAGGGCCCGGAGATCACCCAGCTCGAATCCTGGCTCGAGCAGTGGGGCGAGCCCACCGAGATGCCCGAAACCGGCAACAACGACATGCCCGGCATGGACATGGACGAGGGCATGGACGGTATGGAGGGAATGGAGGGAATGCAGATGGAAGGGATGATGAGTGAGGAGGACATGCAGGCACTGTCCGATGCGCAGGGCACCGACGCCGCTCGCCTGTTCCTCGAGCAGATGATCGCCCACCACGAAGGCGCGATCGACATGGCGCAGACCGAGATCGAGGACGGACAGTTCCCCGACGCCGTCGAGATGGCCCGCACCATCGTCGACACCCAGCAGCAGGAGATCGACACCATGCGCCAGCTGTTGACCACCCTGTAGACACCGCGTTCGTTTCCCAACCCACTACAGTCAGGAGCTTGTCTCGATGGCGCGCCCCGAGCACGGACCCAACGACCCGGAGCCGGCATCCGCCGGGCATGACCACGGTGCGGTGACGCAGAGTCCGCCCCCCGATGAACATGATGCGCACGCCGGTCACGGTGAGCACCTCGCCCACGTCGGGCCGGGTGAGCACACCGGGCACGGGGGTCACGATCGGCACGCCGGTCACGGGGCACACGGGGAGATGTTCCGCCGCCGGTTCTGGATCAGCCTGATCCTGTCGGTGCCGGTCGTCGCGTTCAGCCACATGGTCGCCGACCTGCTCGGCTACCCCATGCCGGACTTCCCCGGGGCCATGTGGATTCCGCCGGTCCTGGGCACGGTCATCTTCATCTACGGCGGCACACCGTTCCTCACCGGCGGCTGGGCCGAACTCCGGTCGCGCCGTCCCGGGATGATGCTGCTGATCGGCATGGCGATAACCGTCGCATTCGCGGCGTCCTGGGTCACCACCCTCGGACTCGGCGGATTCAACCTGGATTTCTGGTGGGAGTTGGCGCTGCTGATCGTGATCATGCTGCTCGGGCACTGGCTCGAGATGCGTGCCCTCGGTTCGGCATCGGGTGCCCTCGAAGCCCTGGCCGCGATGCTCCCGGATACCGCGGAGAAGATCACCGATGACGGCACCCGCGAGGTGCCGATCTCGGAGCTGTCCCACGGCGATCGGGTACTCGTGCGCGCCGGAGCGCGAGTACCCGCCGACGGCACCGTCACCGACGGCCGCGCCGAGGTCGACGAATCGATGATCACCGGCGAATCCAAGGCGGTCACCCGGCAGGTCGGGGACACCGTGGTCGCCGGCACCGTCGCCACCGACAGCGCGCTGCGGGTGCGCATCACCGCGGTCGGCGACGACACTGCCCTGGCCGGCATCCAACGGATGGTCGCCGACGCCCAGGCCTCCTCCTCCCGCGCCCAGGCACTGGCGGACAAGGCCGCGGCGTTCCTGTTCTACTTCGCCGCCGTCGCGGGCGTCCTCACCTTCGCGGTGTGGTCGCTGCTCGGCAACGTCGACGAGGCCGTGGTGCGTACCGTCACCGTGCTCGTCATCGCCTGCCCGCACGCACTCGGTTTGGCGATCCCGCTGGTGATCGCGATTTCCACCGAACGCGCCGCCAAGTCGGGGGTGCTGGTCAAGGACCGGCTCGCGCTCGAACGCATGCGCACCGTCGATGTGGTGCTCTTCGACAAGACCGGCACGTTGACCCAGGGCCGGCACCAGGTCACCGGTGTGGTCACCACCGCCGGTACCAGCGACGAGCAGGTGCTGGCGTTGGCCGCGGCGGTCGAGGCCGACAGCGAACATCCCGTCGCCCGGGCCATCGTCGCCGCCGCCGACAGTCGTGTCCCGGCGGGCGAGCGGATCGTCGCCACCGACTTCCGGTCCCTGCCGGGACGGGGGGTGCGCGCGCTCATCGACGGCACCGAGGCGATCGTCGGGGGCCCGGCCATGCTGGCCGATCTGCGGTTGTCGGTGCCCACCGACGTCACCGCCGTCACCGCCGGATGGATCCAACGCGGGGCCTCGGTGCTGCACCTGGCCCACGGCGGCCGGGTGCTCGGCGCGGTGGCCCTCGAGGACGCCGTGCGCGAGGAATCCCGTCAGGCCCTCGACGCCCTGCACGCCCGTGGGGTGAAGGTCGCGATGATCACCGGCGACGCGCGGCAGGTCGCCGACGCGGTGGCGGCCGACCTCGGTATCGACGAGGTGTTCGCCGAGGTGCTGCCCGAACACAAGGACGCCAAGGTCACCGACCTGCAGAATCGCGGGCACACGGTCGCGATGGTCGGCGACGGCGTCAACGACGCCCCCGCTCTGGCCCGCGCCGATGTCGGTGTCGCGATCGGTGCCGGCACCGATGTGGCCATCGAATCCGCCGGCGTCGTGCTGGCGGCGAACGATCCGCGGGCGGTGCTGTCGATCATCGCGCTCTCGCATGCCAGCTACCGCAAGATGTGGCAGAACCTGGTGTGGGCGACCGGCTACAACATCATCGCCGTGCCCCTCGCGGCCGGGGTGCTGGCCTTCGCCGGGGTCGCGATCTCCCCCGCGGTGGCCGCGATCCTCATGTCGGTGTCCACCATCGTGGTCGCGTTCAACGCCCAGCTGCTGCGCCGCCTCGACCTCGACCCCGCCCACCTGGCCCGCACCTGAGCCGGCCACCGACCCGATCCGAAACGAGTTCGTCTTTTCATGTGGAGTTTTCCCCTGCGCCGGTGGGCGCACGTCCTTGTCCCTGTGGCTACTGCGGCGGTGCTGGTCGGGTGTTCGACCGGTGAGCCAGCCCCCGCGGCCGGGTCCGGGTCGGCGGCGGTCGAGTCGTCGGTGCCCGGGGTGGCGTTGGCGCCGGCGCTCGATCACCTGCACGGTCTGCATCTGGCCCCCGACGGGGCGGTGCGGGCCGGCACCCACACCGGTCTCGTCGACCTCGCCGCGGACGGGCGCACCACCCGCGTCGGGGTCTCCGACGACGACTTCATGGGACTGACCGGCGTGCCGGGCAGCGACCACCTTTTTGCTTCCGGGCACCCCGGACCGTCCAGCTCCGCCCCGAACCCACTGGGACTGATCGAAAGCCTCGATGGGGGCCGCACCTGGACACCGAAATCCCTGACCGGCGAGGTGGATTTTCATGCCCTGGCCGCCGACGGCGAGCTGCTGGTCGGATACGACGGCACCACGGGATTGTTGACCTCCACCGACGGTGGCGCCACCTGGAGCGCCGGCGCCGCGCTGGCCGCGGCCGCGCTCGCCGTCACCGACACCGGAGTGTGGGCGACCACCACCGCCGGACTCAAACACAGCACCGACGCCGGGCGCACCTTCACCCGGGTGCCCGACGCCCCGCCCCTGGCGTTGCTCTCCGCCGCGAGCGACGGCTCCCTGTGGGGTATCGACACCACCGGCACCGCCTGGCGCAGCCGCACCGGCCAGGCCTGGGAGCAGCACGCGGTGGTCGGCCCGGTCGAAGCCGTGCTCGCCGTCGACTTCGACACCGCCTACGCCGCGACCGCCCAGATGCTCTATCCGCTGAACTGACCCCGGAGGAGCACTGGTCCGGATCCTGCGGAACTGCAGAGGAATCCAGTGGTGACCACGCTGTCCAGCGTGGTCCTCTCCGATTCCGATGTGTCAGGCAGCGATCGGCAGCAACTGCGGCCCCGAGACTGCGCCCAGAGTGGACTCAATTCCTTTTCCGTTCAGTAAGCGATCGCGTGGCGGGTGTGCGGGATCGGACGCGCCGAGTGGGCTGCCCGTGACAAACGGGTACGGGGTATAGCAAGCCCAAGGGCAAAGTGGTGGCCGGGACACCGGTGTGTTCGGCGAACTGGGAGATCAGCATCGTGCTCACTCCTCGACGGTAAACCTTCGAGTCGACTCGAAGGTCAAGCCGATGCCAGGTCTACCGGTGTTCGGCGTGCCGCAGCACGGTGATCAGATCGGCGGTGCTCGGAGCACCGTCGAGCCCGTCGGCGGTGCGGTAGACGCGGCAGGTCAACCCGACGCCCTCGGTGAGGCCGAACGGATCGGTCCCGTCGATGCGGATGGTCG
The DNA here is from genome assembly GCF_030056835.1 of Rhodococcus sp. IEGM 1372. Taxonomy (NCBI): domain Bacteria; kingdom Bacillati; phylum Actinomycetota; class Actinomycetes; order Mycobacteriales; family Nocardiaceae; genus Rhodococcus; species Rhodococcus sp. IEGM 1372. The sequence continues at coordinate 7,704 of NZ_JASHKS010000042.1, forward strand.
GGGATCCGGGGAAGGCGACGCGTTCGGCGGCCTCCGGGGTCTCGATACGGCGCAGCCGGATCGGGGTACCGGCGTTGCCGGTCGCTGCCAGGGCCTCGGCGAGGCGGTCTCGAGCCTCCTCCCAGTTCGGGCAGCCGTCGAAGTACAGCAGTTCGATGTCCATCTCCACCCGCGTCGCTCTCACTGGTTCTCGGTGGCGGGAACGGTCTCGGAGCGGCGTTCGAGCAGCACGGTGTCGCGCCAGATGCCGTCGAGCCGGCCGATGCGCTCGCGCACACCCACGGTGCGGAAACCCGCCGAATGATGCAGCGCGAGGCTGGCCCGGTTCTCCGGGAAAATCGAGGTCTGCAGCGTCCACAACCCGGCCTCATCGGCGGCGATGACCTGAGTACGCAACAACGCCTTGCCGACACCGCGCCCGCGCATCCCGTCGCCGACATACACCGAATTTTCGGCCACCCCGCGATAGCACTCGCGGCTCGACACCGGGCTCAACGCCGCCCAGCCGACCACCTGACCGTCGATCTCGGCGACCCAGCGATGCTCGGGCAACCACTGGCTCTCGAGATGGTCGCGGCTGGGGACCTCGGTGGTGAACGTCGCGGCGCCGGTGGCGATGCCGTCGCCGTAGATGCGGCGCACCGCCTCCCAGTCACCGCCCGCAAGTGGGCGCACGGCCACATCGGCCGGGACATCCTCGGGGCAGCACGGGCGGGCGGTGAGCACCCCCATGACCGCGTCGGCAGCACTGGGCAGGTCGCTGCAGCAGCTCGGGTTGACCCGCACCACGGTGCTGGTGCCCTGTTTGCCGGTGATGACGAAGCCGACGTCGGCGAGTTTGCGGACGTGATGGGAGATGGTGGGCTGGCCGATCCCGAGCCTGTCGGCGAGCTCGCCGACGGTGATGCCGGACGGATGGGCGGCGACGTGGTGCAGCAGCCGCACCCGCGTGGGTTCGGCCAAGCAGGCGAACCATCCGGCGTAGGTGGCCGCATCCTGCGGGCTCAGGGCGTCGAAGTCCACCTCCGCGCCAGGAGCGGTGATCGGTAAGCCGAGTGCTGTCATACCCCCACTGTATCGATCAGCATCGATGGTTGCATACATCGACGACCATCGATACTCTGACAGCAGCTTAGATCGATACCCATCGATGAAAGGATCTGTCATGAGCGAGTTGCCCATCGTCGTCGTCGGAGCGGGACCGATCGGCCTGGCCGCCGCCGCCCACCTGCGCGAACGCGGCCTCGAACCGCTGGTGCTCGAACGCGGCGACGTCGTCGGAGCCGCCATCACGCAATGGCACAGCGTCCGCACCTTCTCCCGCTGGGCCGAACTGATCGACCCCGCCGCCCGCCGCCTCCTCGACACCACCGGCTGGACCGCGCCCGACGACGACGCCTACCCCACCGGCCAGGACTGGACCGGGCAGTACCTGACCCCACTGGCGGATGCTCTCGGTGACGCGGTCCGCCTCGATCACGAGGTCGTCGGCATCGCCCGCCGCGGCCGCGACCGCATCGTCGACGCCGGCCGCGACACCGAACCCCTGTCGGTGCACATCCGCCACCGCGACGGCACCGAAACCCGCCTGCTCGCCCGCGCCGTCCTCGATGCCTCCGGCACCTGGGGCACTCCCAACCCGCTCGGCGGCGAAGGCCTGCCCGCCCTCGGGGAACGCGCCGCAGCCGAGAAGATCACTTACCGCGTCCCCGACCTGGGCGACGATGCGGTGCGCACCCGCTACGCCGGCCGCCACACCGTCATCGCCGGCAGCGGCCACTCGGCACTCAACGCAATCGTGGCGCTGGCCGAGCTCGCCCGCACCGCCTCCGGCACCCGCCTGACCTGGGCGGTGCGCCGCGGCGAGGTCGGCGCCGCGTTCGGCGGCGGCCAGGACGACCAACTGCCTGCCCGCGGCGCCCTGGGACTGCGCGCGAAAAAGGCCGTCGACGACGGGCTGCTCACCGTGGTCACCGGGTTCCGCACCGCCGCCGTCGAACCCGCCACCGACGGTCAGGTCGCGGTGGTCTCCGATACCGGAGCCCGCCTCGAGGCGGTGGACGAGATCATCGCCTCCACCGGCTTCCGGCCGGACCTGTCGTGGCTCTCGGAAATCCGTCTCGACCTCGACCCGGTGCTGCAGGCCCCGACCGCGCTCGCCCCGCTGATCGACCCGAACGTGCACTCGTGCGGGACCGTCTACCCGCACGGCGTCGCCGAGCTCACCCACCCCGAACCCGGCTTCTATGTGGTCGGGATGAAGAGCTACGGTCGGGCCCCGACGTTCCTGGCGATGACCGGCTACGAGCAGGTCCGCAGCATCGCCGCCGCCCTCGCCGGTGATCATGATGCCGCCGCCCGCGTCGAGCTGACCCTGCCCGAGACCGGAGTGTGCGGCGGCGCCGGAGTGTTCGACGACCCCGCCGCCGACACCGCCACCGAGGCCGCGGCCGGTGGGTGCTGCGGTGCGCCCGAGCCGGAGTTGGTCACCCTCTCCGCCCGCACCGGCGGATAACGCCGGTGACCGACACGTCGACCCGCCCGCAGCCCGGTGCCCTCACCGGCGCCGGGCTGCGGCGGGTGCTGGCGGTGCTGTGCCTGACCGAGATCACCAGCTGGGGCATCCTGTACTACGCGTTCCCGGTCCTGTCGGTCTCGATATCCGCCGATACCGGCTGGTCGCCCACGGCGATCACCGCGGCGTTCTCGCTCGGGCAGCTCGCCACCGCGCTCGCGGGTATCCCGGTCGGGCGCATCCTCGACCGGGTCGGACCGCGCACGATCATGACAACCGGCTCGGTCCTCGCCGTCCCCGCGCTGGTCCTGATCGCGCTCGCCCCCACGCTGCCGGTGTTCTACGCCGGGTGGCTGCTGGCCGGCACCGCGATGGGCGCGGTGCTCTACCCGCCGGCGTTCGCGGCGCTGACCCGCTGGTACGGCGACCGCTCCGTCCACGCCCTGATGATCCTGACCCTCGCCGCGGGGTTGGCCAGCACCATCTTCGCCCCGTTGACCTCGGTCGTGGATCAGCAGTCGGACTGGCGCACCACCTACCTGGTTCTGGCGGTGATCCTCGCCGCGATCACCATCCCCGGGCATTGGTGGGGACTATGCGGATCCTGGCCCGCCGCGACCCCGCCGGCGAACGGCGCGGACCTAGGGCACCGGGAGATCGCCCGCAGCCCCGCGTTCCTCGCGCTGGTGGGCGCGTTGGCTCTCGGTGCGTTCACCGCCTTCGCCGGGGTCTTCAATCTGGTGCCGTTGCTGCTCGAACAGGGCTTCTCCCCGTCGGTGGCGGCGGTGACGCTCGGGCTCGGCGGCGCCGGACAGGTCCTCGGCCGCCTCGGCTATCTGACCCTGGTCGCCCGTACCAGCGTCCGCAGCCGCATCGTGGTGATCCTGGCCGGGACTGCGGCAACCACCGCGCTGCTCGGGGCGGTGACCACGGCCGCGGCGTTGATCGGCGCGGCGATCGGCGCGGGACTGGTGCGCGGATTGTTCACCTTGATCCAGGCCACCGCCATCACCGACCGGTGGGGTGCGACCCACTACGGGCGGCTCGGGGGGCTGATGTCCGCCCCGATCGTCCTGGTCATGGCGTTGGCGCCGTGGGCGGGAACCGCCCTGGCCGGCGCGACCGGCAGCTACGCCACCGCTTACCTCGTCCTCGCAGTCGTTGCCGTGATCGCCGCGCTCCTCGCGGTCGCGTCCGTGCCGCGGCTGACCCCCACCGACACCCTCGAAGGAACACCATGACCGACTATGACGCTCTCGTCGTCGGCGGTGGCCAGTCCGGCCTCGCCGCCGCCCACGCCCTGTCTGCTCGAGGCCTGCGCACCGGACTGCTCGAAGCCGGCGACGAGCCGGTCGGGGCGTGGCCGCACTACTACGACAGCCTGACCCTGTTCTCCCCGGCGAAATACAGCGCCCTGCCCGGCCTGGCGTTTCCCGGCGATCCGGACCGCTATCCGCGGCGCGACGAGGTGATCGAGTATCTGCGCCGCTACGCCGCCGGACTCGACGTCGACATTGTGACCGGCTCCCGCGTCGAGACCGTCACCTGCGAGCGGGGCGTCTACACCGCCCACACCGCTGTCGGCGGCAGTGTCACCGCGCCGATTCTGATCGCGGCCACCGGCTATTTCGGGTCCCCGAATATCCCACCGCTGCCGGGGCTGGACACGTTCGGCGGCACGGTGCTGCACACCGGCGACTACCGCGACCCCGCTGCATTCACGGGCCAGAACGTGGTGGTGGTCGGTGCCGGTAACTCGGCGGTGCAGATCGCCACCGAACTCGCCGAGGTCGCTACTGTGACTCTGGCCAGCCGCCGACCGCCGAAGTTCCTGCCGCAGCGGATCTTCGGCCGTGATGTGCACTTCTGGCTCACGGTCACCGGAGTCGACCGCGCCCCCTTGGGGCCGTGGCTGCCTGCGTCGCCGACCCAGCAGGTCCTCGATACCGGCCGCTACCGGCGTGCCCTGGCCAGCGGCAACCCGCAGCCGCGGCCGCTGTTCACCGGCCTCGACGACCGCCGGGTGTTCTGGCCCGACGGCGCCGCCACCACCGCCGACACCGTGCTGTTGGGTACCGGTTATCGCCCGCACCTGCCCTATCTGACCGGTCTCGGCGCTCTCGACGAGACGGGCCGGCCCCGGCACCGGCAGGGTCTCTCCACCACTCATCTGGGGCTGGGGTATGTCGGTCTCGAATGGCAGCGCAGCCTGTCGTCGGCGTCGTTGCGCGGGGTCGGCCGCGACGCCGGCCGGGTCGCCGATCGTGTGGTCGCCGCCGCCCGGTCCCGCCGCGCACTGCCTATCCGTCCCTGACCGGCGCTGCGTCCATAGATGTTCACGGAAACGGTGACACCATGGACGGCACACCGCCCGTCCCCTCGGGGGCGGGTTTACCTATCTCTCGTGCGATCCGTCGCCGATTCGAGACGGTGGGCGGCATGTCTGCCGCCGCATGCCCGCATCCGCGTTTACCATCTGTCTCAATGAGAACCCGCGTCGTCGAACGGGTTCCGGCCGACACGACCGCGGGAGCGGCGCTGATGGACATGGACGAACAGTTGCACCAGCTGGCGTGGCAACTCCAGCACAACGGACACGACTGGAGTGAAGTCGCCGCCGAGCTCGGCTGCGACGAAACCGTCGCCCGGGCCATGGCCGACCGATACCTCGCCGACTCCGAGACTCGAGCACAGAAGGACCAATTCTCGCTGTTCGATCTCTGAGCGGCGCACGTCATCCCGCGCTGCTGCTGTTACGCCAGCCGTCCGGCGGTCACGACACGGCGATCCGCGCCGCGCCACTGCGGCAGGTACGTCCGACGTGGCATCCGAGGGTCGACGGGGGCGCTATATCGATTCGCGACATGAGACTGAATTCGGCCGGCAGTTGTGGAGGCCGCCCGGGAGGGGGAAGTCTGGTATCGACGGCCATCGAGTGCCGTCGGCTCCCTGGACAGGTGGTGGATCATGGGCCATTCCGAGCGGGTGGACAGGGCCGCTATCGCCGGCGAGCTCGAACGCACCCGTGTGCATCTGCACCGGCTCCTCGCCGACGCTTCCGACACCTCGTTGCGGAGTCGATCGGCGGGGACGCGGTGGACCAACGAGCAACTGTTGTTCCACATGGTCTTCGGGTACATGGTGGTGGCGGCGCTGCTGCCCTTGGTGCGGATGGTCAGCCGGCTGCCCGCCGGAGTGGAGCGTCGATTCGCCCAGGTCCTCGATGCCGGTACGCGGCCTTTTGACGTGGTGAATTACTACGGTTCATGCGCTGCAGCCCTGGTGTTTGACCGGAACCGGATGGGCACGAAAGCCGACCGGGTCATCGGTGCGCTGAGCCGCCGACTGCAACGCGAATCGGAGCAGGCGTTGGGACGGGGAATGTTCTTCCCGGTGCGCTGGGACCCGTTCTTCACCGATTACATGACCATTGGTGAGCTGTACCGATATCCCGTCAGACATTTCGATTTCCACGAACGACAGCTCACTCTCGATCGTCCGCATTGAGTCAGAACTCAGGCTTCGAGGCAGCAGACTCTTCGATTCGGTTCTCGCGGCTTGGGCACAGGACCGAAACATCGTCCGGGATGCCTGAGGATTCCGACAAGATCGTGAGAATCCCTGACTGACACGAAATTGGAAAGCCGCAGGCCCGTGCGCCGCACTACTGACACCTCCGGCGGGAACCTACAGTCGCCGCGCATGCGTCGCGGACGACCCCGCTCCATCGGGCGATAGCTACGTCGGCGGATGGTGCAGCGGGATCCCGTGGTCGAGGAACAGTTGCACCGTCTCATCCAGCTCCGCTGCGGTGCGGCACCCCCAGCGCAGGAAGTTGTACAACGAACTGGCGGATGCGGGATCGACGCGCGCTGCCGCGATGGCGGCCTCGGCCGCAGCGTGCGCGTCAGCCCACAGATCGCGCTCAGGTGCGAAATAAGACGAGCGCGTCGGAGCTGTCCCGGGATCGACCGGCTCATAGGGTCGTGGGCTCAGCAGAGAGGCGTGCGCACCGCCGGCATCGATCTCACCGCTCTCGACCATCGCAATGCCGATCGCTGCGGCCTCGAGGACTGTCGCCTGCTCGTCCCAGTGCAGGTCCTCGAACGGAACCCACGCGGTCCGGAGCGGGCGAGACCGACCGGCGGCCTTCCAGATCGCAACGAGCCTCGTCGCCCACCGTCCGGTGCGAACCAGTGGCGTGGACACTTCGTCGACGACGGTGCGCAGAAGCCGGAACCACACTGCGGCATGTACCCGGCCTGGGCCGAGTTCCACCCATCCCGTCGTCAGAGCCTCGGTGCTGCGCCGATCGAGGTCCGTGACCGCTGAGGGAACCGGAACGGGCGAGACCCGTTCATGCGAACCGAACCGGACCTGATCCCAGAAGATTGCATGACCAGGGAAAGCAGAGCAGGGTTCGAGTCGACAACGGTGGTCGAGGCAGCTGCTCAGCACCGGATATTGGTGCAGCAGAGTCATGTTGATATCAGCAGTGGATTCGAGGCTGTCGATACATGCCGGGCATGCCCGACTGCGCGGAGTGCTCGCCCACGGCAACCATGCTTCGCTCGTGGGTGTGCGGCGTCGTCGATCCTCCCTCGCGAGGTCGGCCGGTAGCAGGATCGAGAATTGGTGGACGTAGGTGTCGAAGTCGCAGTCGGCGGGGTCGGTGCTGTCGAGCAGCCACGGTGTCCACCCCGCCAACGTCATCATCCGCACCCTCTCTACCGGGACTGCGCCGCGACCGGCCAGCTCGGCAAGTATCGGCTCCGGTGTGTAGCGGTCGAGATCCTCGACAGAACAATCGGTTTCGAGGTCTGCAAGCAGGTCAGAGGGCCTGATGTGCGGATACAGCTCGCATATCCGGGCCAACCAGGACGAGAGGGCCTCACCTGGCAGTGGCTGCGGGTGCAGCGGCCACGGGCGAACGTACGCATCATCGGGCATCGCCGCGAGCCGCGCGTTCATGCGAGGTGGCGTTCGAACTGGCGGCGTCGCTCCGTGGGGCCGAGGTACGGAGTGCGCGTGAGCACCGATGAGGTGATCGCTTCCTCTCCGCTGTCGACGGCGGTCACTGCTGCGGCTGTGAGCAGCGTTGTCAGTTCACCGATGGTGCCCTCGGAGCGGGTGAGGAGGTAGTCGGTCATCTCCGGTGATGTCAGGTGCGAGGGTGTGCGGAGGGGGAAGCTCGTGGTGAAGCTGGCCAGCAGTGATCTGGTGTCGGCAGTGTTGGTCCAGACCGGCAAAGTCATGGGGTGGAATCGGTTCTCCAGCTGGGGATCGGTCCGGATGGCGAGGTAGGCGTCGCGGGTTCCGACAGCGACAAGAGGAATGCGTAGTTCGTTGCCCAGGAACCGCAGCACGTTCAAGAATTCGCGGCGGACGTTGTCACGGCCGGCGAGAACATTGTGGAGCTCGTCGATGATCAACATCTTCACGCCGGTGCCGCGGAGCAACATCAATGCTTGCTGTTCGAGTTCGTGGACCCGATTGCGTGGTCGGGTCGGTGTTCCCAACGCTGTGAGCAGTGCGAGGTAGAACCGGCCGGGTGACGGGTCCGGGGGCATCTGCATGCACAACACCGGTATCTCCTCGCGGTCGGACAAGCTGATCGGCGGATGAGTGCGCCGGAACTTTTCGATGATCATCGACTTGCCGTTGTTGGTCGGACCGAGCAACAGTAGGTTCGGCATACGCTGTCGGTCCGGCCACGACAGCAACGTCTCCAGATGGTCGATGACCGTACGGGCCTGCGGATACCCGATCCACCTCTCCGACCGGATCAACCGGATCCGGTCCGCGTCGTCGAGTGCGGTGAGCGGTCGAACCGACTCCCGCAGGTGCCCCAAATCCTCGCTGGACGACTCGGTGGTTTCGTCGCTGCTTCCTGTCGATGCGGTCATCGCGTCACCATTCCTCGATGTCGCTGAAGACCGGTGTTGCGGTGCCGGCGTCCGCTCGAGGCTCCACCGGCGGGTGGATCGCCGGGATCGGTGCAGACGCGGTGCCGGTGAGGTGTGTGCGGCGGGCGCGGTTGCGCCGGGCTTTGCGGGTGGCTTTCTGCGAGCGGTCGGTGACCTCGCGCATCTGCTCGATCATCGAAAACAGTGCGCTCTCATCGACGTTCGACCGACCTTGTTCGCGGAGACGGGTGATAGCAGCTCTGTGCTCCCACAGTGTCACTGCGGGATGTGACATCGTCCGGTACGGCACCTCGACATAGCCGGCACCGTCTGGTTCGAGGACCCAGATTCTGCTCAAATCTCGTGGGTCACGTCGTATCACGAACCGTCCCAAGTCCTCTCGCCGCGCAACCCACGGTTTGAGCGCGTTCGAGAAGTAGTGCACGTGATCGAGGACGAAGCCCGTGCGCGTCAGACGTCGCCGGATGACGGGAAGAAAGTCCACCAGGAACGCGGTTTCGCCGAGCACCACACGAGGGGCATGACCAACTGCGGCGACCCCGCCGGCCCACACGGCGGCCGGAGTGTTCCCGATCCCTTTGTGAACACTCGCGTGATACGAGGCTATGGCCAGGACCAGCCAGCGCTCCAACTCACGCAATGTCAACGTCGCATGCTTGTCCGAGTCGTAACTTCCTCGGTCCGCTGGGTTCGAGAAGGTGGTCCCAGGCAGCTCGTGCACCGCCGTCATCGCCGTTCCGATGATGCGTTCGACGATCCCGCCGTAGTGCGGTCGGCCCGGAGGACGGTATTCGAGTGTGATGGCGTGCTGGGCGCATCCGCGGCGCAGCGCTTCGCTTTTGAACTCGGAGGCGTTGTCGAGATACAACTGTTTCGGTTTCCCTGCCATCGGCCACTGCACCTGTTCCGCGAGCTCGCATGCCTCCAGCCATGTCTGCTTCTCGCAGCACACGCGGCCCAGGCACAACCCGACCGATATCGACGACGGCGGCTCCAGAGTGACGACGAACCCGAGTACGGAACGGCTGAGGACATCGATGGCGATCGTCAGGTAGGGGCGACCGATCGGTTGCCGCTCGTACTCGTCGACGACCATCAGATCGACGACGGTGTGGTCGATCTGGACCTGATCGAGAATCCCCGAAACCGTCGGTGGACTGTCGCCGGCGGACTGACGTGGGCGGGCGGCATCGGGTCCTCCGCGTGACCTGGCCACCGATGCCGGATGGAGCGCGGCGATTCGTGCGGTGACGGTATTTCTGGCCGGCACTGGCAGACCCGCGCGGTGACAGGCCAGTGCTATACGTCGGTGCAGCGCAGCGATACTCAGCTTCTGGCGGTGAAGAAAATATCGGGTGAGATGATCGCCGATCACTTCTTCGACCTCAGCCGCTACTCGGCTGCGGCCACGCCCACCCGGCGAGACCTTCGTCAGAAGATCGGTGACCGTACCTGTCCCGTCCCTGAGTTTGCCAAGCAACGCATAGACCCGACGACGCGACAACCCCAGTCGTTCGGCCGCATCATCGACCGCTGCCAAACGCACCGGATGCATCTCCAGCAAGGGAGCCAAGACAGCGAATCGGGTCTCTGCCTGCGCCCACCGCTCCCCCGACGCCGTCAGCACACCGGTCTCCACGACGTCGAGCTCCATCACAAGCCTCCCTGTCACCGAGAGCTGAACGCGCGACCGTGCACCGCACTTCCGACATCAGAATGTCAGAAGACACGTGCACTCATCCTCGAAACGCCTGCAAAGAGTGCAGCCGTCTTTTGAAACTGACAGATTCGGCCGCGGGGTGTCTCGATAAACGATCGTCAAAAAGGACTCCGAGCCTCGGTGGGGGTGCCTGAAGTCTCGGTCCCGCCGTAGGTCTGCCATCGCGCACATGTAGTGACTGAATACTTATGGGTGACCAAAAGGGCTGTGCTAGCAACGCTAGCTAGCACAGCAAGCGGGCATCCTCATTCAACGGTCTAGATGCCCCGCTTGTCGAGGTACTCACAGAGCGCTGCGTCGGTCAAGGAAGCAATACTGATTGATCGGTCCCCTGTCTCGTACCGCAGCCTGTCGACGGCTCTGTTCAAACGAAGCTTGGTAGAACTCCGTATCCGCACATTGTGCTGCTCAGTAAATTTTTCCGCGCCTGGTCCTGCCGCCGGCCGCGCATTGTGCTGAGCCAACGGTTCGTTCGTTGCCGGAAGAGTGGGCTCGTTTGTCGGTCTGATACCGCCAGCACTGGTCGGAACGTCGACGCTCGGCGAACCGGTTGATTCTTGCTGTGCTTCGAGCCCAACGCGCCTGGGTGAAGCGGTCGGTCGCGAAGGGAGGTCTGCAGCCGGATGGCGGCGGATGGCGGGTTCGCGTTGTGCGTTCATGCGGCAGGCTCTCCTAGGAGGTCGATAGACAGTTCTTTCAACAGGGCGTCGTAGGCGACTTGCAGGTCTATCGCCCGGCCTCCCTTGTAAGAATGGATGGGAGTGTGGCTGCTATGAGCGTCTTGGCGCGCCGCCAGCTCCGGGATCCCCGCTCTTGCAACCAATTCGCCGTATGCAGCACGCAACTCGTCCTCGCGATACTGATGCTCCGAGGTCCTTCGTTTCTTAGACAAGACGATCTTCTCGAGCTCGAGACGAGGGTTCGCACGCCGCTTGACGTTGGTGATGGTTTCCTCAACCTTGGTAATCGCTCGCACGCTGTCGATGGTGGGTTCGGTGACCGCGATGACTGAGTCGCAGGCGCAGAGGACCGCGAAAAGTAACTTTCCAAGCGACGGCGGGCAGTCGATGAAAACTGCACTGTAAGGCGACAGATCGACACCCTCAAGCGCGATATCCAACCGAAAGATCAAGTCGTTTGCACCGTCAGCCTCAAGATTGGCGAGGCTCTGAGTCGCCGCGATCAGGTCGACCCGATCCCATTCGGTTGCTACTACCGCATCCGCTGCTGCACCCTCGCCAGTGACCGACATCAGGTCGAAGGTAGTTCGCATGTCGTCATCAACGTCGACTCCCAGACCGGTCGTCGCGTTGGCCTGAGGATCCATATCGATGACGAGGACGTGTTTGCCCTTGTCCGCCAATGCACTCGCCAATCCGAGTGTTGTCGCTGTCTTCCCAACCCCACCCTTCTGGTTACATATCGCGAACTTCCTGGGTTGCTTCGACGACGTCGACATTGGGATTCGCGTTCCTTTCTCTGTTTGAGGATCAAGGCCAACGAACTTTTCTCCGAGGAAAACTGCGTTGGCTCGCACCCTGGACCTATGCCCTGCAAGCCTTCTGGCTCGCTACGCTATAGCCAATTGCTTCGTGTGCTGCGTTAACACGCGGAGCGAACCTTGCGACGAGTGCTTGGCTCGCTTGCGTAGCTCGCTTCGCTCGTCTCGCACTGTTTGCACGCCGAGCTGCAGTACCTTGCGTATCTAGCCAAGCGGATCTAGTTACGCTAGATAAACGTGCTCGACGAGCAACTCTCACTTGCCTCGCAAGCACCGCTTGTGTAGCACTCGCAACTAGTGCACCACGCCTATCTAGCGTTGTTTTGCTAGCTACGCCAGCTACGTTAGCGCAAGTACCGGCGCTCCGCTCGCTCTGCATCCTTTGCTAGCTCCGCTAGCTATCATTGCACCCATACCTTTTCAATTACTGCTCAACAGAACGCGAACGGAGCGAACCCGGTTAACTGCCCGTCTGCGCGCAGGGCGAATCTCACGTGCAACCGCCCTCAGCAGGATAAATAGCAATGCTAGATGGCCTAGCACTCGCGTATGCCGAAGCCCAAGAGTGTCTGTACAGGGCTGGCGTTGCAGAGCCTTGCAACACCTTGCTCCACAGTGCGTCAGCCGAATCCGCCGGACCCACGGTTCGGCGGATTGAACTGAGAGGCGAGATAACTGCGACGGACTGCGCCAGACAGCAACATCGCAAACCGAACATTCGCGAGCCTGTGATCACGTACGGATTGGGCGCTCTGTTCAACCCAGGCGAAATCATGCCCGGTGTCAGTACCGCTAGCGTTGCGAGCTCCGATAGCTATCATCACTAGCGTTGGCATTCATCACAACAGGTTGGACGGTCGTCTTACAAGATGATGACCTATGGGGTGTCGCGCGACTCGTCGGCTGCAACCGACTCAGCCTGCGGCGAGTTCAGCGTCGAGGATGAGGACTTGACGGTTGACTGCGTCCACAAGCGCCGCCGGCAACCATTCTCAAGGTGCGTAACGTGCGTCTTACCGACACCCAAGACACAGCGCCGCACCGCGAGGCTGTTCCCTGTCTAAGTCGTAGGAACGGTCGGAACCACGACTGCGCCCGAACGCAACCAATGATTCGGTGGAATACCGCAGTAACGGCGGGCCCCACGGCCACGAGGGAATCCCACACTTCGAGGCCCCAAAAAGCAGACGCGAAACGGACGGTCGTTGTAACTACCGGGGGAGGCAACGACCGCCAAGATCGCCTGGTGCAGCCCCGGGCCGGATCAAACTGGGGTCTACTACGGCGGCTCTTTCAAGTTGATTAGCAGGGACATTCATCCCGCCTTCGTTGTCACCCATAGTTCAATGGAGTTGACCCACGTAAATTGCATTTTCCGCAGCGTCTGGGGTGAAACACCAGTTCAGCACAGTTTTACGCTGCAGGCGTGTCTGTGACCTGCGCTAAGCTGCTCTGATGGACTTTCGACCAACCCGGACACCTGCGGTCGGCATGCCTGAAAGCATCGGGGCCGTGGCGGTTGAGCCGGAGATCCCACCCGCCGTCGCGAAGCGCATCGCGAGCGCCGTGCAGTCCTCCCGCTCCGAGGGAACACGTAGGACGTATGCGGCCGCGTGGAGACGCTTCACTAGCTGGTGCGAGTCGAATGGTCACGTGACGCTTCCGGCGCACCCGATCACTGTTGCCGCCTACCTTGTCGACGCCGCGGACACCCGCACGGAAACAGGGGAGCGGGCCTACGCCGTCGCCACTTTCGGCACCTGGATCGCCGCGATCAACCACCAGCACCGCACAACAGGCCATCTGTCTCCGACTGCCCACGAACTCGTCGCCGCCACCCTGTCCGGTATCCGGCGGGAGTATGCCTTGGCTGGGGACCGACCCCGCACCCCGCGAGACCCGCTACTGGTCGACGACATCAAACTCCTCGTCGGGACCTCCCGAGAACGGTGCCGCGGATGGGCGGACGAAGTCCTCGAACGCCGTGACTCCGCCATCCTGTTGCTGGGGTTCGCCGGCGCGTACCGCCGTAGCGAGCTGTCGGAGATGGTCTGTGGAGACGTCGCTGTGCATCGACACGACGGTCTGCACATCCGACTGCGGAAGTCGAAGACCGACCAAGAGGGCAGGGGAGCGATGAAGGCACTGCCTTACACAGACTCTTACGAGACCTGCCCACCCTGCGCGTACGTCCGATGGGTCCAGGTCGTCGCTGCGTTCGACCTCGGCGGCAGGCCATCAGTGATCCGGCTACTCCGCAATCGCGAACCGTTCGACGCGCACGTGTGCAGTGAGGGAGTACCTCGCACCGCCGCTCGCGCGCCGCTGTTTCGCGCAATCGCCAAAAACGGAAACCTCGGTGCCAAGCCGCTGTCCGGAGCAGCGATCCACCAGACCATCCGCCGGCGAGCCCACCACGCCGGCTTCGACCCGACCGCGCTCGCCAAGCTGGGCGGGCATTCCCTGCGCGCCGGGTTCGTCACCCAAGGCACCCGCAACGGAGCCGACGGATCCGCCATCGCCCGGCAGACCGGCCACGCCAGCCTCGACTCTGTCGAGGTCTATCGCCGCGAGCACGCGCCTCTCATTGGCAACGCTGTCAACGAGATCGGGCTGTGACGGGTCAACTGAGCAGAGACGCATTGGATATGATTGTGCAACAACGGTTCTGAGTTAGACGTGGTTCGGACCGAATGCGCAGACTCCGTTACCTTAACGCCGTCTGCGGTTAACTTCGTTGACTGACCGTGGCTTAAATGAACGCGAGAACGGTGCCGATTTTCGGAAATGGGCTAGCATGTGGCAATGCTGACAACACGTAGAAAGTATGTCTCGGCCCGCTGACTCAAACGGCGGCCAACATCAGGTGCCGCCCGACCTGTTTGCCATGACCGCAGATATTGCGACGCGCTACAGCGCTGCAATAGCGGTACACAGAGACCTCCTGGCACACATTGCTTCGACACGTGGTCCCACACATTCGGATCCGCGCTGGCCGGTAGACACCAACCCGCTCGAGGGTCCATCGCTGCTGGACGCCAGACTGAAAATCCACCTCCGCCACAGCTATCAAGACGCCGGGGACCTCGGATCCTTTCCTACAGAATCCAATCCGTTAGCAGTGCGCATTCACGTACAGGCCTTCGCGGCAACGTACCCCGACCGCGCAGCTGCCCGCAGCGATCTACTCGACGCCGTCACCGAGGTCGAAAGCGAAGCATGGACGCGCGCGCTACTCGGCGACCGTTGGGCCGACCACGCCTACGAACTGGTGAGGGACGAGCATCCTTCTGAACGCGTGCGCGATCGCATGTGGTTCAAGCAGCGGATCTACGTGGTACTGCTCGGGCAAGACGGGGAACCCACGCTCGCTCCAGACAACTTCGCCTTCCCAAGGCTATGGCATGGCATCTGCTCTGCCCGCAAGATCAGACCCCAATCCGCTTCTCTGGGAGCGCACATCGAACGCGTCGGCCCCTTCTTCGACACCGGCGAGATTCGGGATCCGAACACCGATGCCGATGGGGGCTGGCGGGTCGAGTTCACCGGACTCGACCCCGCTGACCTCACTGCCTCAGCCGGGGACGCCGCACGACATCTGATGCGCCGTGTTCGTATGCGCGGGGTGATCGACAGCAAATTCCGTACCACGCGCGTCCATATCGAAAACGACACTGCCCGTGTGTATTTCCTCTGGGCCAAGAACCCGAACACGTTCGCGCTGTCACTACCGCTACCTCAATCAGTCAACGACCTACCTGGACCGCCGGCCGATACACCCGGCTCCCTGGTCTCCGAGACTTTCGCGAACTGGCAGGAAAACTTGCGGACCGGATTGCTGTTCTGGGGCACACGTACACGAATGAGCGACGGGACACTGCATGTGTCATGGCCCACGGGTGGCCTGCAACGTGATCGCGCCTACTACATCGCGAACGTGCCACAGCACGACAAGTCCGGAGTCTGGCTTGCCGAAGCGGGGTTGAACATTGACAAAACCGTTGCAGCACAGTCATCCGGTCATCTCGCCGCCTGGCTGCAGGCATACGTCAACAACGCGGCCGGAAGACCGTTCGTCGCCCACGCGGCAGCAAGATGGGACGACGACACCACCGCGGTCGTCGATGTCGTCGAATCGGTACCGAACACACCAAGGTCTGTGCTGACGAAACTGGTCCAAGCAATCACCCACGCACTAGCCAACTCCGGCGCACGGACCATCGAATTGCATTATGTCGACCACGCTTTCGTGGCCTTCGGGTACATCGAACATCCCGGTTCGGAAGGCACGATGCACCTCGACGTCACCACGATGCCATGACTACGCCGCACGATGACGACGCTGATGCAGACCTCGACAATTCACCGAGGAGGCGTATGGAGAACCGTTTCAGGGAAGACCGACGCCTGGGGCTTTTCATCGCGGCCGTTACCACTCTCGTTCAAGCGGTCGCTCGACGCGATCGATGGCAGATCGCCCGTAAGAGCACGGGACCTTTGCTTCGAGACCTGTTGGCCGGGCGGTACGACGAGGTGTTCGTTGTCGATGTTCACGGCGAGCTGCCCTGGCTCGAAGACGTTCCTATTGCTGTCGCCGACGATCGCGTTGCTGTGGTCGTCGGGTCTATCCCCGCGTCGAGTGAATCCGGACCGATTTCGATCACAGCCGTCTTGGTCTCGCGCGATAGTCCACGGCTCTGGTTGGTCGCGGCGCTGAACTTCGAGCTCGTTGCAGACCGGGATTTTCAAAAACAGGTCCAGTTGGGGATGTTCGACGAGGAGGAGGATCTCGCGGCTATCGCAGCGCACGGACAACTCGACACCGAAGCAGCTGGCATCGACTGGGACGACCCCACGGTGGTCCTTCGGTCCGACGAGAAGGTCACGTGCACGGTCGCAGACGCAGTAGCCGAATTGAACGATTTCGATCGGTCGGCGTGGAGTTGGCTGGCCGCTGATTGCATCACCTTCGGTGGCATGTACCTCCGAGCAAGGCATCCAGAACTGGTACGCGAGTATCCATAGCCCGACCACTTTCGGCAGGTCAGTAAGTCTCGAACGAGTTCGCTCAACCGGCTCGAATTCGGTGATGCGGCCCTTGAGCGCAAGGCGCGTAGCGGCACTGTACGGCGAACCCCATCCGACGAAAGGAACCTTTCAGCGGGCCTGCAAAGGGGACTAGAAGTCGAGCCTCCAGGCGGAGGCTTCGGTCCAGAGACCGTCTTTGTTGTGTCGGTACTCGGTAGGACTGTCGGAGATGCTTATTGCTGCGGGGTTGAGCCAGTGTGTGGCGTCGGGTGTCCAACCGGCCAGGACGCTGGCACTGTCGCCGTCGAGCAGGTGCACCGGTACCGCGTTGCCGGCGGTCGTGAGATAGCCCCAGACGGTGAGGTGGACTGCATCGAACTGCTCGGCCACCGATGCCCAGTCGGGCATGTGCCATCTGCCGGCGCGTCCGGTCGTGTTGTACCAATCGTGTCGACGGGATGCGGTGACCTCGATGGGATGGTCTTCGACCAACCGCGCCCAGTCTGCAGGTTCGGTGATTTCGTAGATGCGTGGGTTTCCGTCCACGGCGACGGGTGAAACTCGTGCGCGGTCCCAACCCATGTCGTCTTCGGTGAAGTCGAGAGCCAATGCGGGGATTTCGTTTGTTGCGCGGGTGGTTTCGGGGCTTCCGGCGGCCATGGGTGTCGACCACCAGAATCCGCTGTACGGTGCTGCCGGGTCTGACGGTCGATCCCGAGCCGCGCGGTTCTCCTCCTCGATGAGTTCGGTTTTCCAGTCGTTCCATGCGGCAGTCGTCGGGCGTTCGACGGTGCCCCACCCTCCGAAGTGCTCGTCGTACCACCACACCGATCGCTGGGAGGTGAGGTCAGCGGGGGATCCGAACCACCGGGTGTGTGGTGCTGCGGAGATTGCTTCTGCGATCCGCCGGAGTGGTCGACCGAGCTCGTGTGAGTCGAGGATGACGTCGATTTCGTCCGGTGGCTGCCAATAGCGGGCATAGCCAACCGTTTCCATCAATGCGGTCAGCAGATCGGATGCGGACGACGCCGTGAACGCCGATGTAGGGATGCTGTCGAGGGCGTCGGCTGATGCGCCGAGACCGGAGGGGCCGTAGTCGACGTACCCGTGGGCGGTGCGATTGAGAACCTGGTGCAGTTCGAACGTCGGGTCGAGGTGCGAGGCGAGAGACGCGCAGAAGCGCCGTCCGCGTGGGCACAGCAGTAGCGCTTGTACAGGGTCCATACGACATCACACTCCCATCGCCGAGCTCGAGCGTAACGTCCCGAGCTACGACACCGTCGCACCATCTTTCGTAGACAACTTTGCAGTACTGATTCTCTGCGGGTCTACCATCGCAGTGATCGCGGCCGGACCGACGTGGCCACGCGTGAGCGGTCAACGGGAAGGTTCGTAACCTGACAAGCCGGTCGGCAGATCGTCTACCTCTCCTGGGAAATCCAACAGTCATCAACTCGCCCGACCATTATGCGGCCGTGCCGTGGTGGTGACGGAGACGAGGGCGACCCGACGGTCGGAGGCGGTTTCGAACCGTCTCATATCAGCCACTCGGTTGATCATGATCGGTAGAACCCGATTGGCCGAGTAGTCTCTGGCACAGAGGATCTTTCGGCGAAGGGTAGTGCGCGAACGGTTCAGTCGTCGACGGCGAGATCGAGTACGAGGATCTCGGTTCGCACCGGTACCGAGAATCCTGTGCGCGGTGCACGGTCGTCGGGTTCCTCGGCCGGTCGGTAGACGTGCAGGCTCTCGGGTGGGTTGACCAAGTTGTAGAACCACTCGGTGCCGGCGATACGTTCGAGTTCGTGCCACCCGACATGTGAGCCGGTTCGAAAGTCGTTCAGAATCGAGACCAGTTGAAGTCGCTGCACGATCCCGGTCGTGACGCGGTCCTCGTCCACAGTGTTCGACCACGCTGTGAGCGGCTCACCGGGTGGCCTGTTCGGTGTGTCGAACGCGGTGACGCGGAGTGCTCCGGAGACCGTCAACGTTGCAGGTACGGGGATCGTCGAGGTGTATCCGAACCGGAGCCCACCTGATGTGGCCGTGGCGGGTTGCAGTCGGGTGTTCTGTTCGGGGGTGGACCCGAGGTGGACGACCGTGTCGGCGTTCGTCGCTGTCAGGTTCGCGGTGAGCGACCATCCAGGTCGCAACCCTGCCCACAGGCGGGCGAACGGGTCATTCCAGAACAGTTCGAAACGCACACGCTCGCCGAGTTCCGGTGGCCTGCTTCGCGAGTACTGCTGAGAATCGAAGATCACGGGCACGAGCATCTTCGAAGTATTGACCCAGTGACCCGTCGGACTTGCGTCCGGTCGTTTGCGCTGCGCGCCACGCCGGGCTGGTCAAGGATCTGGAAACGGGCGACACATTGGTGCGCGAGTGGCATGCATGGGAGTGCAAGGCTCTGCGAGAGCTGCTCGAAAGCTAAATGGACGACCCTCTAAAGGATCCATCCCTACGTATTTGAGTATGGAACGGGCTCTGCCCCAGCTTGAGTCGGCCGACCATGTGGCCACGACCGACGACAACAACCCTCAACACGCAGCTTATGCAGCTAGACGCAGCTTCAGGCCGTCCACCGTCTCGCTTGGCAAACCGAGCCACCCAATTTCTATTGCCACAGACAAGAAACTTTCCACTACAGTCAACGCGCGCTCCACGATCTCCCGTTCCTCGGGGTCACCGGTGTCTGCATGTTTGATCTTCTGCAACTTTTCGCGTGCCACAACTAACCCGGCCGCCGCAACCTCATGAAATATTGAGCGCTCGGCTACTTGCCCCCCATGTACGAAACAAAGAGCCTGAGCCCGCTTAGTGGGTCTACTGATGCCCTTACTCTTGTCGATGTACACGAAATCACTGCCAGCAGCTCGATCAGTAGCCTCCAGCCAGGCCAGAACTTGCTTATCAGGGAACGCTTCGCGAAACAACCTGTCAATCAACTCCACCAACGAGCCAGCGGCCTGCGCGACTCCATCCTCTGATGTGTTCAAAGCAGTGGAGGCCCCAGCTAGCTTCCGGCTCAGCTTGGCACTTATCTCGGCGAGCGTCTTGCGGGTGGCACCCGACAGAAGCGGCCGCAGGTTCTCGATGATTTCCCCGAGGTCGGATTCGCCAGGCAAATTCGGGTCGAATGCGATCGAGCTGAAATCGAAATTTGCCTCCAGTACATTCGTGAGTACCCCGTCAAGTGTCAGCACGAGATGCAGGACCGAATTCGTGGGACCAGTTCCAAACGGACCTAGCTTCGCTACCTGCTCCGGGGTAAGGAGGATTGCGCAGTCATCTACGGCAAGCGCGTACGGCTGTATTTTCGAGATCAACTGCCGCAGAGCGTGTGCCAACACGGTCGTGTCCGAAACCAACGCCGCAGCTAGCCGGTCGTATGCCGCCGCACCGATGAAACGGCGAAGAAATCTCTTCCAACTGTCGGTACCGGTCTTCTTAGCCCACCGCGGAACCTGCATCTCGGAAAGTTCCGTCAGACGAGCCGTGAACCGTTCAATCTCATCCCCAGATTCGGGAAGATCGAACGTCTCGATCAGCCAATCGAGGCGCTCCTCCGCGGATCGCAAATCGTGTGGGTCGACAAATACCATCGCGGCGGTTATGGCCGCGTCCAACAGGGTCAGAATCCAATCGTGCAGCTCAAGGATCGAGCGTTGCCCCTCCGGCAATTTCGCTAGTTCTTTCACAAGCTCGGACCTCCCCCAACTGGCGGAGGAAAGCGACGACGACTGCGGCGATTCGTTTGAGCCCATTGCTCTTTCCGTTCATTTTGCCGGACACCCGCGCCCCTTCCAGAACGCGGGTGTCCGTACAGAACCGAGGTCCTACTTGCCTTTGCCTGCACCGTTCTTAGTGCGATCGACGACCAAGTAACCTTGCCCCGATTTGGGGGTAGGAGGCAGCGGCTTGCCCTTCGTAGTGGTGCGCTCTTCCCCAGTGCGCCCGCCGCGCGGTCCGACGATCTCGACCTGCCCCGAGTTGGGAGCCCTGGTTCCGGGTTTCAACGGTTTGGAAGCGGCCATAATGGCGACTCCATTCTCGCGCATCCAGGTCTCTTGCAGACCGAGACGTATCTGGAACCGCAGCGCGTCGATTTGTTACGGAACACCGCGAGTTCTAGAGTCGGAAATCAACCACGATTGACCAATACCTGAAGCCTCGGCGTATATGCCCGAGGCTTCAGGCATATCTGCGTTCCCCATCTTAGTTGTGCAGTCCGACACATCGGACAGGACACGCCGTAGAAACCCAAGATGTAGCCTAACGAATCGGACCAAGGCACTACATCTGGTGACGGATCCTGCTATCGGGAACGTCCGGGCTTCAAGCTCAAATCTCTTATGCGGTGCCGCCAGTTCCATCCTGGAATGGACGATCTCATGGCAGCACGTTGCTGAGTGATCTGCACCATGGAGTACAACGTGGCAGAAACCGTTCATCACATGGACTTCCAGGTTCGCTCGGCCCCAGACTTCCAACTGGCTTCGAGCGTTAACATGCGGATTAGGAGCTTCGTCAACATCTCTTGACGGTGCGGTAACTTAACGAGGGCGACCTCACCAAGCCTCCTCGGGCTTGTGGGTTGTACTGGAGGTGCGGGGCGTGTTTACTGGCGTTCGGTGACCCCGCGCCCGTCGGCTTCGTCTGGCGGTCCTCCTAGTTCGCGGGTTTTCATATGTGGTTGCAAGAAGTAGAGGGTCAAGTCCTCGAACAATTCATCTACGACGGTGTCTCGTTGGCCGACGCGAACGCGATGCGTCGCTTACCGCCGGTGCACCGAGATCTGTTCGACAGCTTCGTGTTTGCCGCCACGGCCGTAGCGGTGGGGGAGAGCGACTGGAGCAGATTTCCGATCGCTTGCTTGGGCTATCTGTCGGCCGTGCACGGTGACCTCACGTTGGTGCCGCCGTTGATACCTCCCGACACCGCCGACGTGGTGGCGGACGTGCTCTCACGTTTCACACCGTTCAAATCCGGAGATGAGCGCGTTGCGGACGGTTCGCGCATCAACGAAGAACAGTACCGACTCGCGGAGGAATTGTTCACCCGTCTCGGAGGTGATCATGGGGACGGCGCAGGTGCTGCCGGGGCGAGAGCGCACAGCAGGATGATGTCCGCGCGTATTGCAGATGGGTTCGTTCATCCTGTGATCGGGGCGCACATCTGGAGCGATGTTCCTGCCGCTCCGCGGGCACACCCGGGCAGCGGCCCCGAAGTCACCGTTCTCGAACTCGTTGAGGGAATCCTCGCTCGGTGGCGCCAGTTCCCGGCCGAACGCGCTGGAGCCGAGCGCGACATCCTCACCGAAGCACGCTCTATCGGCTGGTCGGGGGTTCGCGCGCCCAGGAATACGGACGCTCCTAGCGGCTGGTACGCACACTCACCCGAAACCGCCGGCGTCATCGGCCGCGAGGCACACGCCACCAGTGAAGATCCCGCGCGTCCTGTGGTCGACGAGCACGTGCGACCGCGACACGAAGATCGGTGACCGCACTGTGACGGTGAACCGGCTCGCTATGCGTACGGGTCGTGGGGGACTGGTCGCTCACGTCGACATCCTGGTCGAGGCAATCGCGCGTGGGGATAGGTGGGCTGTGGCGCGCCGCGCGACGGGCCCACTGCTGGAGCAGTTGCTGTCGGGTGATTACGACGACACGTTCGGAACGTCAGCGGAATCCGATCGATCCGTGGGTCTGGGCGGAGCGCCGGTGGTTTTGATCGACGGCAACGTGGCGATTGTGGTTGCGCCGGTGACGAACTCAGGATCGGGGTCGGTGGGCGCGGTGACGGCGCTGCTGATCCGGTCTTCGACGCCTGGCACGGAGAGGCGGTGGTTCGTGGCGTCACTGACTCAGGACCAGATGCTGGATAACGAGTTTCAGCGGCGGGTGCAGCACGAGTCATTTCCGATCGACGCCGACCTCGACATCATCGCCGCCCACGGACCCCTCGATGTACGCGCTGCATCGATCGACTGGGACGACGACTCGGTGATCCTTCAGCGCTCTGACACCGGTGTGGTGACCGTGGCGGACGCGCGCGCCGAGGCGGCGACGTGGTCGCGGGAAAGCTGGCATTGGCTTGCCGACGAAGCGCATACATTCGCCGGCTTGTACCTGCGAGGGTGCCATCCCGAACTGGTGCGCGAGTTCCCACCCCAACACCCCCGCTGCGAAGGTAGTGGATGAAGGCACTGCCTCTGCTGCTCCGGCACGGGTTGATGTCGGGACGACCCGCTGCAGTTGCACTTCTGCCGCTGTCGGGTGCGTTCGAGTCGCAACCATGTCGTGACGGAAAGGTAGCTATAGCGAGTCCGAGTGGTACGGGATGCCCGGCATCGAGCGCGCAATTGCCGCGCGAGCGGTCATTGCGTGTTGAATTTCCTGGACTATCAACCGACGGCCCGATGGTCCAGTAGTTCGCGGTGGGCTACACCAACTGCTCTTGGGGGGTTTGCGCCTGGCCAGGCAAAGTTCACTCGGCGGGCGTACCGCGGCGCAGCCTCAAGCATCCAACTGCGATGCCCCCGGCGAGCAACGCTGTGCAGGTCGCAACCACAACTGCAACAGGGGCGAAGGCGCCGACCGCGCCGGGGTCGAATGCGGTCACCGATGCGCCGTCGGGTGTAGTTGATGTCCACCCGAAAGTGTAGGGCTGCAACGGAGGTGCGGACAGGCTGAATACGCACAGCATCGTCGGAAGTAGCAGTCCCGCTGCGCTGACGGTGGCATCCGGGGGTCCGGATGACAGCAGTGTGTAGACGATGGCAGCAGGAAGAACCACCGCGTATGCGATCGTCGACAAGGTCGAGTACGGCACCAGGGCTGAAACGCATATCAAGGCCAACACCATGCAGCCCGAGGGGACCGACGGCACCCGCCACGCACACACGGCACCTGCTACCAGGCCGATCGCCGCAAGTGGAACGAGCCACCATGCGTTCCACGCCATCGAACCGACGGACGTGGCCCCCACCGCGAGTCCGGCGCAGATGAACGCCCCACCACGCCCGTAACCAAGCGCGGCACAGGCTATGACCGCGAATGTGAGAACGGCAGCGACGACCCATTGACCGACGGACGCGGTGTAGTCGCCGAAGAACACGTAGGCGACCCACACCGCAAGGGCCGCTATTGCAATTCCCCATTGTCGTGCGTGCTGTTCAAAGTCACTGAGCGTCTGCGTAATAACACCGGCGAACAGCACAGCGCACGCCACCAGAACGATCACCGGCACTACCGGCCCGGGGTAGAACGGGTCTCCCGGTAGGCCGACCGACCATCGAAATTCGTCCGTCGGTTGTTGTGCTGCCCATTCGCCAAATCGATATCCGGCGGCGGCACCGAGAACGAGCGCGACGAAAGTGCCGCGCTGTCGTTGTGCCAAAAGCGCCGACGCGGCAAGCAGGAGACCGGCACCGAGTCCTGCCACCGACACCGACAATACGGTCGAAATATCGACCAGGGCAGGTGAGAGGAGAACGAGGGAACCGAGAAGGCCGGCGATGCTTACGACACCTCGCCTGGGGAGTTGCGCGGCAACACCGATCACGACGAGCGCGGCCAGGATCGCAACAAACCCTGCCCACGCTGGATTCAGAAAAGCCGACGAGACGGAGGAGTCGCGCTCCGCCACCAGCAAATCGGTAGGTGGCGTTGCCAACACCGCCCAACACCCGGTGAACGATCCCGCTGCCGCAGCAGAAGCGGCAGACAGACGATCCCTTCGCGTCATCATGGCGATAACCTAACGCGTTGCTGGCGTACGCGATGGCGGGCATAGGGGTTCAGTCATGGGTGCTGACACTGAGGGTCCTCGGGAAATGTGTTGCCGCCGAAGGCACAGCTGTTCTTCCCTGACGCAGCCGAATTCATCGCTGGCGCGCCGGCCACTTGTGTGCTCCAGACTACTGCGGCGCAGCCCACAAGTACGAAAGGTGGCGGGGCGTGCTCGCGTCAACATCTCTTGACGGTGCGGTCACTGTCGCGAAGCGATCTGCGTTGCGATAATCGAAAGATCCCTCTGCGCAGTATGGTCGGGCAATGTCGTTGACTCATGAGTGGAACCTCCTCGTGACTGCGCTGCGGGACGTGGCACCGGTGACGGCGCGAACGCTCCGGCCATGCGCGTCGACGAGCGCGGTGAAACGGGCCGAGGCGGCGACGGTTCCGTGGCCGGACGAGCTTCGCGAGTTCTTCGGCCTTCACGACGGGCAGAAGGAGGTCGGCGGCGCGGGACTCGTCGTTCCGGCTGGACGTTTGCTGCAGGTCGTGGAGATACCTCAGCGGCATTCCGACATGGTTGAAGTCATGGCGGATATCGTTGCAACAGAACCAGATATGTACGACGGGACCTACGCCGAGATCGTCGACAACCTGGTCGAGGCGGGCGTCGAGGCAGAAGATCACCTGTTCCTACCGGGGTACGTCCCTATCGCAGCATGGGATTCGAATCTGATGTATTGCGACACCCGTTCGGGAGAGATGCGGGGGAGTGTGTCGTACCGATCAGACGACGGCGGGCACCTGGGTGTGCCAACCTGGCCGTCTTTGGAAGCATTTGTTCGCGACGTCAGGTTGGCCGTGACCGATCAGATATCGATCGGCTGGCACACAGCAGCGGTCGACAACGGGGTACTGGACTGGGACATCGTCGAATGACGTTGCGGCAGGGCGAGAGCGCCGAGATGGCGGTACGGGCAGCAGCGGCCTGCCTTGGAGCGACCACCCTCCGAAACACCTGGTGTTGCGGTTCACCCTCGCCGGTGTCGTGCGGGCAGGCGCGTTGTCGGCAGACGGCGGCGTCCAAGTGACCATTACTCCGTGTCGTGACGGCTCACCCGCTCGATGGTTGACCGATCAGAGACGCGACGGGTGGGATCTGGTCACCCGAGGCCCGTCGGGTTACGAGCGTTACGCACGGTTGAGGTTCATCCCGGATCCGACTTACGACGGTCAGCGCGAAATGGACACCAACCTCGCCAACGACGGACAGCCCGAGATCGCCCAGCTCGGAATCGCTGTCTCCGCCCTCGCCCGGTTCACCACGACTGCGGACGTGTGCTATTTCCTGATCTGGGAGGACTACGAAAACCTCGACCACTTCAGGGCCGCGACAGTCTCGATCCCGGAGCGGCCCTGTTACCTCTTCCGAGGTACTGCGGAGGACGTGTCGACGTTGAAGGACGCCCGAGACGACTCTGGTGAGCTGCCGATTACCTGCGTTTGTGTGGCCGGCCGATCGTGCGTGGTGCATCGCCAACGACGTCGACCCCCACTTCGCCACCATCTGCGCCGGCGAGTCCGCTATCTCAGATCTTCTTCGCACCGCACGAATTGATACGACGCCGGACGATCCCACCAGGTACCCACCGTTTTACGGACTCTCAAGGCCACGGCTCGAAGAACGCGTTCGACGCGCTCGCCGAGGCGCAGTCTCTGCAGCGCAACGGTTTCTAGCGGGCGTTCCGTACCCTCGGGTGGCGGTGCCGAACAGGCACCGCTATCCGAGACGCAAGGAGGCACCTCCATGGCTGGAATCGCTGACAAGCTCGACAAAGCATACGAAGACAAGCCGCTCACCGAGCTCGTCGACGCACCCGTCGAAGCACTGCAGGGCGTTAGCCCTGGCGATGCCGAGCATCTCAAGGCCGCATTCAACATCAAGACCATCGGCGATCTCGGACGCAACAAGTACTTCCTCTGGGCGCAGTCGATCGCCAAGCTCGCCGAGTAAGACTCGAGTACGGCACACACGATGAAGCCACAGGACTGGCTACGTCCTGTGGCTTCATCGCAAGCCGACATCGATGCCTGTGGCGTACCTGCACCATCGACCGTCGACAGCGATGCCGTCGACGAGCATGCGCCCACGTTCGCGGCGGAACGGCCCTCGGCGGCTGTCCTCTGATCGGTCGGCCTTCAGCCCGGTACCGTCGCACTGTGACACCGAGACGGGGCAGCACGGTGGGCGGTTACAGCTATCAGTGGTCACTGTTCGCCGATTGGTGCGCTGCGGCCGATGTCAAGGCGCTACCCGCATCGCCGATCACGCTAGCGGAGTTCCTCGCCGAAAACCCCGCCAGCGAAGCGGTCCAGCTGCGCCGGGTTTCCGCGATCAACCGCGCTCACCTCGACGCCGGCCAGCCCGCTCCCGGACGCGTCACCTCGATCCGGATCGCAATGAACTCGATACGTAGCAACAGAACGATCCGGCGTGCCGCGCAGTACCAGACGATCGCGGCCCGACTGCCGACCTCCGGATCGACGACCGCACTGTTCGGTCGCCGCGACGCCGTTCTTCTCGTTCTCGCCGGAGCAGGCCTGGCCCACAAAGCCATTGCCGAACTCGACCGCACCGACATCACCACCGACGACGACACTGTGTGGATCGGCGGCCGCCACCGAATCCGCATCGCCCCCCACGACGCCAGCAATGTCGAGCCGGCCACGATATGGCACCGGTGGCACACCGTCCTGCAGTTCTCCGAGCGCTACCCGTCGACGACGTTGCTTACAGAACATCTGCAGCGCAACACGTTTCCCGATATGACCGGGCTTCCGCAGCGCAGTGGTCCGGTTGCGGTGCCGATCGACCGGTGGGGCCACCTACCCTTGCCAGTCACGGCGATGACCGCCGCCGAGGTCGGAGCGGTGATCACCAGGCACCGCACCGGGGCTTCGCCACTGCACACCCCGCGCAGCCTCCTCGTCAGACCCACCGACGGTGGTACCGATCGGAGTGACCCGATCGCCGCGCCTGAGCCAGTTTCTGTCGAGCTCGACTCCGGGTACTACCGCTCGGGTGTCGAGGCACGTCGACGCGCCCACACGGCGTTGGCCGATGTACCGGACATGGTCGACGACGTCGAGGACCGCATCGAGCAACTCCTGCAACGCACCCTGCAGCTCCTCGATTCATCCACCAGCGGCGACAGCACTTGATGCGGCACGCTCACGATCCGGCACCTAGGTCGTCGTCCAACTCGTCGAGCAAGAGATCGGACACCGCGCCGCTGCCGCAACGTGGGCGCAGCACCTGGATTCCGAGAACCGCGACAGATGACGTTCAAGGCTCAGGCGTGGGCTCGAGACCCGGTCGCCGATCGTCAACATATCTTGACGGCGCGTAGCCGCTCTTCATGCCATCGGCCGACATCGACACCGTAGAGGCGTCGCGGCACTTGCCCTAGCGCCCGGTGCTGCTTGTCGCCATAGCACGCCCGGATCTGCACCGGACTGCTGATCTATTGGAATGTATATAACCATATAAGACTAAGTCTGATACTTATACATACAATCAGATAGTATGAGTGCATGGAGTACGGACTGAACCCCTTCACACCCGGGTCTGGCACCCGACCCCCCGAGCTCGTCGGACGCACTGCCGAGCTCGAACGCTTCGACCTGTTGATTGCACGCGCGAAACAGCGCCGCTACGACCGCGGTTTGATGCTGCAGGGACTTCGAGGGGTCGGGAAGACCACGCTCTTGGCGACCATGGCGGACCAGGCTCGCCGCCACGACTGGGTGGTGGTCGAGGTCGAAGCCCAGACCAGTGTGGAAGGTGCCGAGGCCCTGCGGAGGCGTATCGCCAAAGATATTTCTCGCGCTGTACGGCGTCGCCAGTTCGCCGGCCCGGTCGCGGACAAGATCCGGCAGTTGACCGAAGAATTCTCGATGTCCGCCACAGCATTCGGTGTCGGAGTCGAGCTCGCTCGCTCATCCGGTGCCGAGAAACCTAGCCTGGGGGTCGAATTCGAGGACCTCGTCGAAGATCTCACCGAGGAACTCCGCAAGGACGGCACCGCGCTGGGGCTGTTCATCGACGAGATGCAGGAACTCGAACCGGCGCTCTTGCAGGTGATCCTGGCTACCCAGCACCGCGCGGCTCAGCGCGAGTGGCCGTTCTTCGTGTGCGGTGCCGGCCTGCCGAACCTTGCGCAAGCATTGGCCGACGCACGCTCGTACGCCGAGCGCCAGTTCGACTACAGGACCATCGGTCCGCTCGCCGACGATCAGGCCCGCGATGCGATCGTCACACCCATCACCCGGCTGAACCAGGACATCGATGCCGAGGCAACCGACTACGTCGTCGCGGCGAGCGACGGTTACCCGTACTTCCTTCAGGTGTTCGGTCACGAGCTCTGGCAGGCAGCCCAGCAGTCCCCGTTCACACTCGCCGACGCCGAGGACGCCGTCGACACCGGCCACGCCTCGCTCGATTCCGGCTTCTACAGCTCACGGTGGCTGCGGGCCACCGAAGCCGAGAAACGCTATCTGGTGGCGATCGCACGCAGCGGAACCGATACTCCGCGGACGGCAGCCCTCGCAGAAGCGCTCGGATCGAATCCGCAATCGATGGCACCGCACCGTGACTCCTGCATACGCAAAGGACTCATCTGGTCTCCCGCCCGCGGCCTGGTTGCGTTCACCGTCCCCGGGATGGCGGACTTCATCCGCCGCCAACCCAACGCACCGATTATCTGACCCCAACACCCAAGGACGTCGACTGGATCGACATCGAGCACGTCAATCGCTCACACCATTCAGCATCCACACAGCGCCATTGCACCAAGAGTCCAGTTCGGTCCGGCGTGGCAGCATCCAGCCGCGCTGGAGGAGGACCAGAGCGAGTAGAGCGAACAAGGCCGGTGCTCGGTATCACTCTGAACTCGTGGCCGATGCACACCGTGCGCTAGAACGGGTCCGGTGGGCCGGTGTTCATCACGGCCAGCATGTAGTCGTGATCGGGTGGATCGGCCGGGTGATCGTCGACGATCACGAACACTGATCGATCCGGCTCCGGCGGGGTGCGTGCTTCCTCCCGGGCTGCGAGCCATTCCCGCCAGACGATGCGTTCGGCGCGGTGGCGCACGATGCGGGCACGAACGGCCGAGGTGAGGCCGTGACGATGGCCGATGTCGTCTAGTTCGACGGGCCCGATACCGATGTGGGTGTTCTCGATTGCGAGGAGCCCGGCGACGCGTAGATCCAGCAGAGCCTCGTACCCGCTGGTGCGTCCCATCCCGAGGGCAGTGAACAACTCATCCGCCGTCAGAGGCTCTGCTGCGGCAACTACTGCGTCGTAGAGGACGCGGTGACGCCACCCGATGACACTCCACGCCGGGTGTACCGACTCCACTTCGGCTGGCCCTGCCACGGTATCGACTACCGCCGCTCGACCCGCATGTGTGGGCACTAGTGCGTACCGATCGGGGTTCTGGCCGACTCCGCGTTCGATCAGCAACAGCGGTGAACCTTCCATGTCCCGCAGCCGCTCCAGAACGGACCACACCGTCGATTCCGGGAGCATGCCAGCGGCGATGGACAATGACCGCCCACCGACACCGACGGTGGGCACACCTTCCACTATCTGCCCTGACACTGCGGCAGCCCACGCCAGTGCCTGAACGACTGCATGAGTAGTGGGAGTGTCAGATTAACGGTGGATCCGACCTTGGCGTCGGTTAGTTTCCGTTC
>NZ_JASHKS010000043.1:0-36465 GCF_030056835.1 Rhodococcus sp. IEGM 1372
GCCCACAACAGTCGGAATCAACAACAACCGACTCCAGACAGCTTGACATTGAGCGGCGTCTGACAAACGCGCGCGCCTTTGCGAAACCCGGGGGTGCGCGCGCCGATCACCCTCGTCCAGGGGATTGGCACTCTCAACGGTCGAGTGCCAAAATAGAGGCACATACTCACTCGAAAGGAGTCCGCAGTGACCGTCACCTCTCCCCACTTCGATACACGTGATTCGGACGACGACATGCCACCGAAGTGGTGGAATCGGCGCATTCGTACCCGCGCTCAGGTGACCGAATATGCCGTCATGTTCGGTGCACTGTCGATCGTCTCGTTCTGGGCTGCGGGTCTCGGTATCGCGGCGGGACTGATTGCCGTTGCCTCCGCATTGTGGGCTGATCGCAGCCCCGACCTTTCTGGGCCGCCCGCCGATCGCAGCGACAGGGCGCTTGCCATCGGGACCGGCATCGTCGGAATCGTCGTCGGCATCGGATTCGTCGTGATGGTGTTGCCATACTGGTGATGGAGCGACGTCGTCGCACGTGACTGGAACTTCGTAGCCTGCTACGAGCTTCTGCTCACGACCCGGGGCGCCCGAGTATTCGAGGCCGGTCGACCGTACAGCGGTCGGCCGGTTTCGTCGTTTCGAATCGATTTCTTCAAGTATCTGCGACGGAGCGTTGCACCAACTAGATTTATATGTGACGCTGTGTAGCGTAAAGATTTGAACGGACGCGGGCGGAAGGATCACTATGACTGCAGTCGACGACGCACGAACGCTCTACCGAGACAGGCTGCACGCTCTGTCGACGGCATCGGTGCATCAGCACTTCGACGCCTTCCTCGACATCCCCTGGGATGAGCCCGAATATGCGATCGTTCCCAACGATCCACGCTGGGTGCTCCCGGACGCGGACCCGCTCGGCCACACCGACTGGTACAAGTCGCTTCCCCTGGACCGGCAGATTCACATCGGGATGTACCGCCAGGCCAGCATGGTCAAGGTCGGCCTGCAGTTCGAGCAGATCCTCATCAGCGGACTCATGCAGTACGCCCTCACGCTGCCCAACGATTCACCCGAATTTCGGTACTCGACGCACGAAGCCACCGAAGAGTGCCACCACACCCAAATGTTCCAGGAACTGGTGAACCGCATCGGCATCGACGTGCCGGGTGGGCCCGCGTGGTTCCGCAAGGTCGTACCGATGCTTACGGTGTTCGCCGCTCGATCGACACCGTTCGGATTCTTCGTCGGCGTCCTCGCGGGAGAAGAGCCGATCGACCACATGCAGAAGGGCGTCCTGCGCGCCGGTAGCGTCGGACACCCCTTGGTTCAGCGCGTGATGCAGATTCACATCGCCGAGGAAGCCCGTCACATCGGCTTCGCGCATCAGTACCTCGAGCACAAGGCCCCGCGGCTCGGACGCTTCGAGAAGGCATCGATCTCGATACTCATGCCGGTCATCATGCGACTGCTGTGCGACGTGATCATGAAACCGAGCAAGCAGATGCGACGCGACCTCGACATCCCCGACGAGGTTGTCGACGCCGTCTGGTGGGACAGTGACTCCTCACGAAAGGCATTGCGCGACACCTTCGGTGACGTCCGCATGCTCGCGGGCGAGCTCGGACTGATGAACCGCGTGTCCCGACGCGTATGGCGCGCACTCGGTATCGACGGCCGCCCCTCGCGCTACCGCAGTGAGCCGTCGTTCGGCTGAGCTGTTCGTTGGGGGACCGAGCGTCTTCCAATGGCGACGCTGAGTGCATCGAGTTCGGCCAGAACCGCCGTGGCAGCCCATATCTGGTTGCGCTTGCTGGCTGTCAGTACCTCGAGCACGCCTGCCTCGGTCAGCCGAGCGAGGGCGCGATAGGTGCTCGCATCGGTGGTGCCGGTGATCCGACTGGCCGTGTCCGCGTTCAAGATCGGGGTGTCGAGCAAGGCGTCGATGATCTTCGCGTCCGCCGAATTGGCGCGGGGGCGAGCAGTGACGCGCCAGTGTTCAGGAAGTTCGGCCAATGCCTGGGCCGATTCCTGGGCGGCGTAGCTGGACACGGTTGCCGCCTGCGCGAC
This sequence comes from Rhodococcus sp. IEGM 1372, assembly GCF_030056835.1. Classification (NCBI taxonomy): domain Bacteria; kingdom Bacillati; phylum Actinomycetota; class Actinomycetes; order Mycobacteriales; family Nocardiaceae; genus Rhodococcus; species Rhodococcus sp. IEGM 1372. Next base: position 2,065 of record NZ_JASHKS010000043.1, read on the forward strand.
GTAGTTCACGAATCCATCTGCGTCACCGGCGCGGTAGTCGGTCAGCCTGTCGAAGTAGCGCCCTGTGTCCGCGAGCATCACCGATGCCAGGGGGACTGTCACCCGTCCGGTCAATCCGCGTCGACGCAGGATCGCGCTGATCAGAGCCCGGCCGATGCGGCCGTTGCCGTCGGTGAACGGGTGGATGGACTCGAACTGGGCGTGCGCGATCGCAGCCTGAGCAAGTACGGGCAGATCTGTTCGGTTGGCGAAGGTGAGCAGATCCGCCATCAGTTCGTGGACGAGCTCCGGCGGAGGCGGGACGTACAGAGCGTCGATCGGGGTGTAATCGCTGCCGCCGATCCAATTCTGCACGTCGCGAATGGTGCCCGAATCGCGCGCGGTGTAGAAATCCGGTGCCATCAACAGTCTGTGCGCGGTCGTGAGGTCGTCACCGGTGATCGGACCTCTGCCTGCGGCGTCGACCATCGCCGCCAGAGCATGCACGGCCGCGAGTTGAGATTTCGCCTCGGCGTTGGATTTACCTCCGGCGAAGGCCTTGCCGAAGGCGCGCCAGCCGGCGTCGATGTGCTCTATTTTCGACGATGCGACAGACTCGCTTCGGAGCAGAAAGTCGGACAACGGTGCCAGGTGCTCGCCGAAACCCGCCTCCAGCCGGACGACAGCAATGACCGCCTCTTCATGAGCCCGAGCAACCGAGCCGGAGAGATCGCACTGCGCTTCGCCGATCATGGGTGGGATGGACACTTCGATGTGTTGCAGCGTGCGATCGGCCCGCGAACCCTGACGCCGACTCGGCTTCCAGGCCCGCGACTCGACGCGGTGCGGCGACCAGATCATTGTCGCCCCCGATCGTCAGAAAACGCGACTGTTTCGAACGTAAGTATACTTTGATATCACGAAAGTAGACTATGTGCGCCAATGGACGCGCTACCGCAGTGAGCCGTCTTTCGGCTGAGTCTCGTCGACGACGCTCTCGAGTGGCACCTGCGGGATCGCGATGCCGCGGGATGCTCCGAGTCCCTTGACCTGCAGCCAGATGGTGTCGGCCAAGAATGTCGCGAAATGATCGAGCCCGGTACGTGTTTCGGTCTGCCCGCTCCAACTGCGCACCGCACCCATGCAGCTGGACACCAGGCCCGCCACCCACGGCCGCACCAGCGACCAGTCGTCGGTGGTCAGGTCAGCATGCACGAGGGACAGGAACGCCGCGACGCTCACTTCCAACTGCTCGGCCAGCATGGCGTTGGTTTCTTCGAGGGGAGTAGGCGACTCGGCACTGACGTCCTGCTCGACGAAACGCGTCCACGCGGGATGCTCCGCCACCCACCGCACGTAGGTACTCACCACTCGATGGACCACATCGCGAGGAGTGCCGGTCAACGCGAACGAGGTGACCAACGTGGCCGTCAACTCCGCGCAGATCGCCCGCTGAATAGCCGTGTCCAAGTCGGTGCGATCACGAAAATGCCGGTACAGACCGGTGCGATGTACCCCGGCCTCGGCGGAAATCTGAGCGGTGGTGAGCCGCTCACCAGGAGCGATATCGCGCGCCAGCACCGTCATGGCGGCGTCGATGATATGGCGTCGACGATCGGTGTTGTGCTGTTCCCAACGCCGCTTACGGCCATCGGACTTCGGGCGCGGGCCACCGTCACTCATGCTGCATGTTCTCACGTCCACACTGGGCAAGGCTGTCAGTTGCTGCGTTTACGAAGCGCGAACAGAACGCCGGCTGCGCCGACCGCGATTACGACCACCGCGATGATCCAGATCGGAAAGCCGCTGCTGTCCTGGGTGTCTTCGGCGGCGGTCGGGGTTGTTTCGGTAGTGGCAGGGGCTGCGGATGCTGAGGTTGCTGCCGACGTCGGGGACGCTTGGGTGAGCTGGAACGGAATGCTGCCGGTGATCGGGTGCCCGTCGGCGGAGACCACTCGGTAGCCGATGGTGTACTCACCCGCCGCACCCAGCCCGTCCAGATCCACTGTCACCGTGCTGCCGTCGACGACGGGATCCGATGCCCCCCATTGCGTTCCGTCGGATCCGACGACAGTCACGGTGGCGAAGTTCGACTGCACGGACTGATTGAACGTCAGCGTCACCTCGTCCGGCGCGGCGTCGAGCACGGAGTTCTCGGCAGGGTTGCTGGACTGCAGAGTTGCATGCGCAGCTGCCGGAGCGATCGACAGTGCCGTCGCGGTGAGAATGGCGGCTGCGATCACGGCCAGGCGTTTCATGGACTGCTTTCTTGTTGTGGCTACTCGTGTGGAGGTTCGCCGGTGACCTTGTGGTCTGCGAAGTTGAGGCCTTCACGCACGAGACGGGCGAGGTGACCGTCGGCCAGGCGGTAGATGACGTTGCGGCCGTCGCGTCGGGTCTCGACGAGTCCGGTGAATCGGAGCTTGGCCAGATGCTGGCTGACGGCGGTGCGGGAGGTTCCGGTGGCCGTGGTCAATGCGCTGACGTCGGCGGGCCCTCGGTCGAGTAGCCAGAGGATGTGCAGTCGGGTGGGGTCGGAGAGCATCCGGAAGGTGTCGCTGGCCGTGGCCAGGCGCGCGGAGTCCGGTTCGACGGCATGGTCGAGACTGATGCGCGGTTCCTTCTTCGGTGGCATCGAACGTCGTCTCCCTACGCGGAGGCGACCACCGACATTCGGGTGCGACTCCACAGGCGTGCTGCGGTCAGTGTCGCAAGTGTAGCCAAGCCCGTGAGCACCATCGCCGCGGTGAACAGTCCGAACTGAGCCCCGACCCATCCCGCAACCGGATAGGTGAGCAGAAACGCGGCATGCGAGAGCGAGAACTGCGCCGTGAAGATGGATGTACGGGTGCTCTCGTCGGATTCACGACGCAGAATCCTCGCCGACGGCGTGTTGATCATCGACGTCCCGACGCCCAGCAGCGCCCACGTCGTGGCCAGCGCGATCCAGGCTGCCGACCCACCGTTCAGGGTTGCAACTGCTGTTGCTGCTGCGGTTCCCACGACGGCCGTTGCGGCCCCGGTGAGCATGAGGGTGTGGTCGTTCGTGGATCTCAGCGCCCGCGGGATGAGCAGTGCAGCGAGCATCGAACCGCCGCCGTAGAAGCCGAGAGCGATGGCCAGCTGGCTGCTCGAGCCGCCGAACAGATCGCGAACGTAGACCACGGAATTGACCATCACGAGAGCTGTCGCCGCAGCAACCACCGTGTTCAGGGCGAGCAGCCCCTGCAGTTCGGGATTTCTGACGAACGTCGTGATGCCTGTTGTCGGCCTGTTGTGTTTGGGCGCAGTGCGTTTCGGCAGCACCGTGCCCACCACCATCATCGCGGAGACGACGAACCCCAGCGCCGTGCCGACGAACAGCGTGTGAAAGCCGATGACCGTCAACAGTGCTGCGGCGATGAGTGGACTGACCAGTGACTCGAGGTCGTAGGCGAGGCGTGAGAGCGTCAACGCGCGGGTGTACTGCTGCGAGTCGGGCACCACGGACGGAATGACCGCCTGAAAGGTGGGAGTGAACGTGGCCGACGCCGCCTGCAGAACGAAGATCAGCACGTATACCTGCCACACCTGATCGACGAAGGGCAGCGCCAGCGCGGTGAGCGCCCTGACGGCGTCGGCGGTGACGAGCACGAGCTTGCTCGGGAGCGCGTTGGTCAGTGACGAAACAATCGGAGCGACAAACACATACGCGATCATCTTGATCGCGAGAGCGGTGCCGAGGACCGCACCGGCGGCACTGCCGGCGATGTCGTAGGCGAGCAGCCCCAGTGCCACCGTCAACAGACCGGTGCCCAGCAACGCGACGACCTGCGCGGTGAACAGGCGTCGGAAGGCGATGTTTCGGCGCAGCATGGGATTCAAGGTACACATGTGTGCGCACTTGCGCACTCATATGTTTTTGCCGATTCCGAGTTCCCGCAGGCACGACAGGGAATCTTTGGGTAGCGTTGCGCGGTCGGCGTCACAAACGAGGTGGTCCATGACCGGTACGCGAAACGCATCGAGCGAGGTCATGCGTCGCGCCGTCGATCAGTTGCCTTCGATGATCGGCTACTGGGACAGCTCGCTGCGGAATGTGTACGCCAACCAGGTGTACGCGGATTACTTCGGTATCGAACCTCGGGATTTGGTCGGTAAGCACCTCAGCGAACTGCTCGGCGAGGCGCTCTTTCAGTTGAACGAGCCGTACATCACGGGCGTCCTCGCCGGCGAGCAACAGCAGTTCGACCGGACCCTCATCGACGTCAACGGTGCCGTGCGCGTCACTCAGGCAACCTATGTGCCCGATATCGTCGACGGTGTCGTTGTCGGGTTCACCGCGTTGGTCGTCGATGTCAGCGCACGCGCCGAGGTCGAACGCGAGCGCGATCGCGCGATCCGGCTGTTCCAGAACGTCATGGAGAACGCCCCGATCGGCAAAGCAGTGATGACCCGTGACGGACGATGGCTCCAGGTGAACAAGGCCCTGTGCGAACTACTCGGCTACACCGCAGAAGAATTGCGGCAGAAAACCTTTCGTGACATCACCCATCCCGACGACATTCCCCTCGCCGACGAACACCTCAAGGGACTGGCCGACGGGACTCTGACGAACGTGGCGTCGGAGAAGCGATACATCCGCAAGGACGGAGCCACCATCTGGGTGCAGCGAAACGCGACCGTGGTGCGCGACGACGAATCCGGCGACGTCATCATCGCGCAGATCCAGGACATCACCGCTCGCAAAGCTGCCGAGGCGTCGCTCGAACGCCAGGTGCTGATCGACGACCTGACGGCGTTGGGTAATCGACGACGATTGATGGCCGAGCTGGATGCGCTGAAGGAATCGGTCAGCGAACGCCCGGTCGGAATGCTCTTCGTGGACATCGATTCCTTCAAATCCATCAACGATAGGTTCGGCCACGCAGTGGGGGACCGGGTACTCCAGGCAATCGGCCGTCGCATCCTGGACAACACCCGCACTCGAGACATCGCCTGCCGCATCGGCGGTGACGAATTCGTAGCCCTGCTGCACTCCGCCAGATCTGCCGAGGGAGTCGAGCGCCTTGCCAACCGGGTTCGTGGCCTCCTCGCCGGCCCCTACGACATCGACGGCATCGTCGTCCCGGTCTCGGTGAGCGTCGGATGGAGTTGGGAACCAACCACCGACCCGGACGAATTACTACGCATCGCAGACGAGCGAATGTACTCGTCCAAGCGCGCCTGAGATCTGGATCAATGTGGGTTTCAGTCGGTTGGAGTGCAAGAGAGTCTCATTGATCCGGCGTGTCGGGCTGGGGCTGGGGAATCTCACAGCCGTGTCGGCCGTGCACCCAGCGGCGGCGCGGGGGTGGGCCCGCGGTGCTTACGTGACTCGACTCGATACGCGATGTAGAGATACAGCAAGCCCGTGATGGCCCCGCCCAGACACCCTGCCGCAGTATCGAGAGCAGTCGAACCCGAGCCGACTATCAACTGCATCAGGAGAAAGCCGATTCCGACTGCAGGGGCGAGAGCCAGAGCATTGATGTAATCGGCCCGGGTGGCGCCGCATTTCTTGCTCAGTGCCCCGGTCATGACCCACTCGCGAAATGGCTTCTGCATCTCGGCCTCCGACCTCGTGCGGTCCAGTTTGTCCGTTTCCTTCACGGTACCGGATAGTTCGCGGCGCTGACGGTGTCGTGGGAGGGTGCAGGTATGCGTGCTCTGGTGTTCCTCGCGGTTCTCGCGATCGTGTACAAATGGCCGCTGTTCGGAGGCAGCCCCGGCCAGTGGTCTGCCCTGTTCCAGGGCGTCATGATCGGCGCGATAGTCAGCACCGCGGTGACTCCCGCGGGATGGAAGGCGATCCGACGCATCAGAAGTCGACTCGATGGGTCGTACAGTCCGCCCAGGTCCTCGCGGCGATGAAATCGGGTGCAACTGACCGCGCTCAGCGCGGCTGGCTGCACCGGATTCGATCGAGAGTGGCGACTATTTCGGCGATCACGTGATCCATGCGTTCGGTCAGGTCGACCCAGGTGTAGCGAAGGATCGTCCAGCTCTGAATGATGTCGTTCTGCCTGATCCGATCCTGATGGAAGGCGTCGTGATCGGAGTGAAATGCCCAGCCGTCGATTTCGATCACCACCATCTCGGCGAGGAACGCGAAGTCGAGTTCGTATCCGCCCCATCGATAGTTGACCACCCAGCCGCCGATCTTGCGGGCCCGGAACTCTCGAATCAAGAGACGCTCGCCCTCGGAGCGTGCACCGTTCGCTGCGACCTTCAGCAGCCGCTTCGCTTCGGGAGCGCCGGTGCGACCTGGGTTTCGTGCATCTGCCCGCTGCAATCGCTCGAGGTCGGTGTGTCGCTGAAGTGCCCGATCCATGATGTGCGCCTTACCTATCGACGCTTCCAGAACGGTGAGTTCGAGAGACGTGACGCGAAGCCCGCGCCGCTCGACGATGTCCTTGTTGTGAATGTCGCGGCGGCGTAGTCGGCAGCCCTCGGCGCGGCTTCGCCCCCTGCGCGGCGCGGTGACCTCGATGATGCTCGGCACTTCGGAGATCACCCCGTGCCAGAAGGCAGCGGCTTCCCCGCTGAGCGCAGCGTTCGGTCCCGCACCCCACACAGCGCATCGAATGCGTGCGTCCGCAGTGAATGGGCGGTCCACAACGAAGTACACCCCGCGATGAATTGTTCGCCACGCACCCGCGCGAACCGAGCGATCCACAGCGTCGCCACTCAGGCCGCAGAGTGCCGCCTGCGCGCGAGTGATCACGCCGTCGTGCTGCGCCAGCCATTCATCGAGCATGTCCACTTGGACGTTCACCGCGCCGAAGCGGTTCCACAGAGCGAATCGGGTGCATTGAACCGCGCTCAGCGCGGCTGACTGCACCGAATTCAATAGACGTGAAGCTGTGTGTTTGAGTCAGTCGCATGAATTGGGTCGCCAAGGAGCTCGGTTTGGCTGCGACCGTTGGTGCGGGCACGGCTGCGGTGCTCATCTGGCCGATCGTCGACGGTCGGTGGTGGGACCTGACCCTCCCCGTCGTCGTCGGTGGCGCGTTCGGACTGATCGTGGGCCTGTTCGCTGTCGCCGGTGGACACTACGCAGCTCGGACTGCAGCGTTCTGGCCACCGCGGACTCGCAATCGGTGGAGACATCGATTCGCGCTGTGTTCGGCAGCGGCCGTGATGCTCTCGGTTGGCGGACTGTTCGCATGGACCGAGGCGGGCTCGGGGAATGCATCTCTGGATCCGGAGTACTTGCTAGTGCTCGGAATACTGACGTCGGTGAGCTATGCCTTCGCGTACGTTCTCGCGCCTTCGACAGCGATCGATGTGGACCGCTGACTCGGCTTGCCACCGTCCGAGCATGCATTCGATCTTCGAGTGACTGCTTCTTCGGCCGAGTCGAACGTGGGGAACTACCGCTTTCGGCCGTGCCGCCGATTCCGTACCTACCAGTTCCGTCCGCTTCTCGTTTTTCAATGCTCGACCTGGAGTGCGCTTGATGCTGCCGAGTGTTGCGGATGGTCAACGGCTCGGGGTCGACAGGCGTCGATTGTGGGACGAGGTGACAGCGATGACCGGAAGTGCAACTGCAGCAATGAGAGTCATACCTCCGGCCACCATGGACGGCGTCGCCGCACGGTAATCCCACATCGAGTCGAGCACGATCCAAGCGCCGACGGCCGACACTGCTTGTGCTCCCACCCGCCGCTGCGTGACGTCCTTCGATGGCGCAACCGCGAACTTGCCCCACGTCATGGGTATTCGATGCCCTTCGTTGACTCGTGCGAGGCGCAGCGTCGCATCGGTCATCATCACCGCGCCGAGTGCCGCGACCACAAGGCCCAAAAACAACATGCTCAGTACGTTACGCAACGGCTGCGCTTTAGGCTGCCAGGATGACGAAGGCTCAAGATATCCACCGACGCAGAATCCCGCCCTGGCTTCGCGAGATAGCCGTTCTGGTTGTCGTCGCGTTGATGTTGAGCGTTTCTCTGCAGACGTTCGTCGGCCGCGTCTATCTCATACCGTCCGAGTCCATGGAACCGACGCTGCACGGATGTAAAGGGTGCACAGGCGATCGGATTGTCGTGGACAAGATGACCTTTCGATTCGGTGACCCGGAGCCGGGTGATGTGGTGGTGTTCCGTGCACCGACCATGTCGTGGAACGTCGGGTACAACTCCGCGCGGTCGACCAACCCGATAGCGAAAGCGCTACAGGACGCCGGTTCATGGGCGGGACTCGTTGCACCCGACGAGAACGACCTCGTCAAACGCGTCATCGCCATCGGTGGGCAAACCGTGCAGTGCTGCGATGCGCAAGGTCGCGTCGAGGTGGATGGTCAGCCACTCGACGAGCCGTACGTCGTCATGGATTTCCCGTTCGTCGAGGACACGCTCACCTGCGAGACGGCGCCTCGATCCGGCCGTTGCTTCGGGCCCGTGACGGTGCCCTCCGGCAATCTCTGGATGATGGGCGACAACCGCAGCGGCTCAGCCGATTCCAGAGCTCATAGTAATGACGAACTGGGCGGGACGGTTCCCATCGGCGATGTCATCGGCAAAGCGCGCCTGATCGTGCTGCCGCCGTCGCGATGGGGCACCATCGAGTCACCGCCGATTCAGCAACACTGATCAGAACCCCAGATCTCTCCTGCGACGCTCGCGCTCGAGTCGGCGTTGTTCCTCTGCACGTTCTCGACAACGCCGGAGAAATTCTGCATCGGCATCGGGGTTCTGGGCAGCCTGACGGCCGGGGCGTGTTTCGTATTCAGGAAACGCAGAGTTGCTCGCGCGCCGGTTGCCGCCACCGGGACCTCCCCAGATTCCGCCTCCTACAGGACGTCCCGCGAACAACCATGCCAGTGAGCCGGCGAGCGGGAGAAACACCACCAACAGCAACCACACGATCTTCGGGAGAAATCGCACTCCACCATCGTCGGCCGTGATCACGTCGATCAGGCAGAACACCCACAGCAACATCACCAGCAGACCGAGATACGGCATGTGATCCTCCATTTTCAAGACCGTTCGGTCTGATGTATCGAGCATCGTAGCGGGGCTGTCGCGATTTCGACAGATATGTCCCCAGGTCTATCGATCGGCAGCATGTGGTCAGCGAGGTGCCGGACTCCGCTGCTGGGCAAAATCGGGTGCAGCTAGCCGCGCTCAGCGCGGTCAGTTGAACCCGATTCGGCCTCCAATTGCTTCAGCCCGCATAGCGTCGCTGCAACAGTCAGTGGCCCTGGGAGTAGATGAACAGCGACGACTGTCGTGTGTTCCTGGTGAGCAGGACGGTCAGGGGTCTGCCGTCCCCTGCGCAGGACGCGAGGTGGACAGCATCTCGGGTTCGCAGGTCAAGCCCAGTGCAGACCAGTTGCTCGTCGATGCAGCGGCGCACGTCACCGGTTGCAGGGGCGGATAGGAAGGGTTTGCCGCCGATAGCGCTTTATCGTCGCCGGCCTCGCTCGGCGCGTCGAATCGGGCCCGCCACGCGGGCTGGCCGACGAACTCCGTGTGGGTGAAGGCCTGAACGAACTCGAAGCCACTCGGCACGTCGAAAGCTATGTCCTGCAGACCACGCGACACTTCTTCTTCGTCCATGGACCTGCGTTCGCCGGGCTCGAACGAACTGCACGACGCGGTGAGGGCGACGACAAAACCGATGAGCCAGAACCGACACAGTCCCGCTGATGAACTCATCTCACCGCACGGCTCGATGATTGTCGCGGGATCAGTGTCGGGAGTGCCTTTTTCAGCGGAGTCGAGCCGTCGTCGCCGTTGAGTAGTATTTCCATTGCGGTTCGGGCGATTTGGTCGAATGCGGTGCGAACCGAGGTCAGGGGAACCGGCAACAGTTGCGCGAGCGGGATGTCGTTGTAGCCGACCAGTGAAAGGTCTTCTCCGACAGCCAGATTGTGTCGATGTGCTGCCGACAACACTCCGAGGGCAAGGTTGTCGTTGGCTGCGAACACGGCGGTGGGACGGCCTGAGCCGTCGAGCAGATCGTGTCCTGCGCTTGCCCCGGCTTCGATTCCGTAGCCGGTTTCGATCGTCCACTCCGGGCGTGGTTGGAGGCCGGCTTCGGCAAATGCCCTGTGCGCGCCCGCCAGACGACCGACAGCACTGGACGTGAACAGAGGGCCTGTCAGCACTGCGATGTCGGTGTGGCCGAGATCGATGAGGTGACGAACAGCCAGATATCCACCGGTCTCGTCGTCGCCGATCGAGGACGGGCTCTTTCCATCGGTTCTCAGCACCAGTACGTGCGGAATTCCGTTCTCGCGCAGGTGACTGGGGAGGGGGTCGTCGGTGCGACTCGTGGCGAGAACGACCCCATCGACATTGCGCTCCAGAAGCGACTGCGCAGCGTTCCATTCGTCGGTGGGATCGTCGCCGCTCGTCGCGACGACGGCGTGGTAACCCTCCCTGCCCGCTGCCCGGTCGATGGCCTCGAACATCAGCGCCATCACGGTGTCCGAGAGGCGTGGCACCAGGACTCCGATGGTGGCGGTGGCACCGCGTCGTAGATTCGACGCGAACGTGTTGCGCCGGTATCCGAGATGCTCGGCAATCTCGCGCACCCGTACGGCCGTCGCGGATCGGGACGGTGCGACGCGGTCGTCGAGAACACGGCTGACGGTCGAGATGCTGACCCCGGCAGCCTTGGCGACGTCACGCAGTGTGACCGCGTCCGTGCGCTCCGTCGAGAGCCCACTTCGGGTGGAACGCATGTGCAGTTCCTGACTGTTCGTTGAATCTCCTGGTACGGCCGAACTTACAAATCGCCAGCCTGCGGCGCATGCAAACGTCCCAGGAACGTTTGCAAGTGCGCTGTGCGATGCCTGTCACCCCTGATCTCCAAAGTGATGGTCGACACATCCACGGGGAGCGGTTTAGCGTAATGCAAACGTTCCCGACAACGTTCCCATCAGATTCTCGAGAAGGACGACAACATGAATTCACTCGATCTCCGCGGACTCAGCCCAGCACCGATCACGCCGTTCACTCGCGATGGTGAGGTCGACTACGACGCGATCCAGCGCCTCGGGTCCTGGCTCGGCAGCGTCGACGGCGTCAAGAGTCTCGTCGTCCTCGGTCACGCGGGTGAAGGCACATTCCTCACCCAGGCCGAGCAAGCCAAGGTGATCGGTGCCTTCCGCGATTCGGTCGAGGGAAAGCTTCCGATCATCGCCGGCATCACCGGGGAAGGAACGGCCGTATCCGTCGAAGAAGCCAAGCGCGCGGTCGACGCCGGTGCGTCCGCCGGACTGGTGTACCCGTCGCACGGTTGGCTGCGTTTCGGCTACCAGGACGGCGCACCGCAGGATCGGTACCGCGCACTGTACGAGGGATCGGGCTTGCCGCTGATCCTGTTCCAGTACCCGGATGTCACCAAGGCGACGTACAACCTCGACACCCAGCTCGAAATTGCCGCTCAGGAGGGCGTTTTCGCAACCAAGAACGGCGTTCGGAACATGCGCCGCTGGGACCGTGAGATCCCGGTTCTGCGTAAGGAGAACCCGGACCTGCAGATCCTCAGCTGCCACGACGAATACCTGTTGCACACCATGTTCGACGTCGACGGCCTCCTCGTCGGCTACGGCGGCCTGGCTCCAGAACCCCTCGTCGAGCTCATCGCCGCAGGCAAGGCCAAGGACTACCCGGCCGCACGCGCCATCCACGACCGTCTGCTGCCCGTCACCGCCAACGTCTATCACCGCGGATCTCACATGGAGGGGACTGTCGCGCTCAAGGAAGGCCTGGTCCACCGCGGCATCCTCGAGCACGCCACCGTCCGCTCGCCGCTGCTGCCACTGGCCGCAGGCGCTCACGAAGAGATCGCGGCGGCACTCGATTCCGCGAACCTCGGTTCGGTAGTACCCGCGCTGGTCTGAGTTCCCTCGCAGGGACAGACCGCGTCAGATCACTCGGTCGGCATCGGTGGCCATCTTCGTCCGGCCATCGATGCCGCACACCGACCTTCGCTCGTACTTTTCGTATCCGCTCCCCACCGCGTCGAGCCGAGGGCACACTGCCTCTAGTAGCGAGTACGGAGCGTCACCAGAAAGGCTCGTCATGAGTCAACCCCGCACGACCCCGGTGGCACCAGCCGCGTCCACCATCACCGCAGATGGACCGCCTGCCATGTCGAGTCGATGGAAGACCGTCCTGAGCACACTGGCCATGGCGGGTCCCGCCTTCATCGCCGGCGCCTGGCAATTCGGCCCCGGCAACCTGGCCAGTGCGGTCGAGGCCGGTAGCAAGTACGGCTACGCGTTGATCTGGGTCGTCGTGCTCTCGACGGTATTCATGCTCGTGTACGCCGATATGAGCGTGCGTCTGGGAATACGGACGCCGACGTCGTTGATCAGTTCGGTCAAAGACATCCTCGGGCACCGCGTCGGTGTCGCAGCCGGCTTCGGGGTCTTCATCATCACCCTGTGCTTCTCGGTCGGTAATGCCGTCGGATCCGGACTCGGGCTGTCGATGGTATTCGGCGGCTCCCCGCTGATCTGGACGATTGCCTGCACGGCATTCGTGGCGCTGATCCTGTTGTTTCGCAACGTCTATCGCATAGTCGAGCGAGTGCTGCTCGTCATCGTCGGACTCCTCGGTGCCGCCTTCATCATCAGCGCGGTCATCGCGAAGCCGGACTGGTACATGGCTCTCGACGGCGTGATGCCCAGCGCCCCTTCGGGAAGTTTGCTGCTCATCGTCGCGCTCGTCGGCACCAACTTCTCACTCAACGCAGCGTTCTTCACCTCGTACGGTATCCACGAACGAGGCCGGACCAGAGGCGAATACCGTCAAACCTCCATTGCCGACACGATCCCCGGCATCGTCGCCCCCGGCATCATGACAGCGCTCGTCATCGTCGTGGCCGCTGCGGTACTCGAGAGCCAGAATGCCGAAGCGACCAGCTTGGTCGGGCTGGCGAAAATATTCGAACCCATTGCAGGACCGATAGGTTCGACCATCTTCGCCCTCGGACTGTCGGGAGCGGCCTTCTCCTCGATGGTGGCCAATGCCACGGCCGGAGGAACCATGCTCTCCGACGCGTTGGGCCGGGGAGCATCGCCCGGTACCCCTACGGCGAAGGTGACCTGCGCCGCGATCCTGGCATTCGGTTTGGCGATCACGATCATGTTCACCTCGTCGCCGATCCAACTGATCATCGTCGCCCAGGCTCTGACCGTGCTGGTGGCCCCATTCCTCGGCTTCTTGCTCTACGTCATGAGCAACAACCGCCAACTGATGGGAGACCTCCGAAACACGTGGTGGAAGAACGCACTCGGTGTCCTCGGATTCCTCTCCATCCTGTCGCTTTCCGGTGTGCTGGTCTACGAACTTATGACTCGCTAGACCACGCGTCGCAATCGTCCCGGGCGGGAGTTCTCACGAACTCCTGCCCGGGACTTTTCTGTACCGCAACGCCACCGATCGCGATGGGTGTGTCGTGACGAACTGTCCGGCTATCGAACCCACGAGCGCGATTCCGAAGCCGACGCACTGAACTCCGGTCATGCTCTGTCCCAGCACTATCCATCCGATGACTGCTGCAGTGAGCGGACTCAGCACGCCGAGGAGTGTGACATTGGCACTGGGGAGAGCGCGGGCGCCGCGAAACCACAGTGAGTAGGCCAACGCGCCGCCCACCACTGCGAGCCAGGCATAGCCGATTGCAGCGTCGGCATCCAGTGCCCATGGCCCGTCGTCGACGATCGGAATCAGTGGCGAGATGACCATTCCGCCGACAATCAGTTGCCACGCAGTGGAATTGAGCGGGCTGGTATCGGGTGGCACACCCCAGCGCTTGGTCAGGGCGACACCGACTGCCATGCTGACGGCTCCGACCACTGCGGCGGCGAGGCCGATGGCGTCGAGTCGGATCGTTCCGGACACCGCCGTCAGCGCAACCCCGACGACGGCCATCGCGGCCCATCCAACCTGGACGGGTCGCGTTCGCCCCCAACCGAAGATCGCCGATATCGCCACGATCACAAGCGGCTGCGCGGATCCCACGACCGCGGCAATTCCACCCGGTAGCCGATAGGCCGCCACGAACAGTATCGGAAAGAACAATCCGATGTTGAGTACACCGAGGGTCGCGATCTTGAGTCTCCATCCCCTTGCGGGGACGCCCGGAGCGATGAGCAGCAGAAGGAGCCCCGCGGGAACCGCGCGCAGCACGCTGGCGGTCATCGGCCGGTCGGGAGGAAGGAGTTCGGTGGTCACCAGGTACGTCGTGCCCCAGAGGATGGGAGCGAGTGCGGCAGCGGCAGTCAATCCGAGAGTCGAGGGGGCGACGTCGGGTGCGCGGAGGAATCGAGCATCGGTTGGGTGTGTTTGCATGCGAGGTGTTCGCATCGGGAGCTCATCTCGGGGGCGCTGTCGGTAAACATCTTAACGTTGAACTATCTAGCATTGAACGGTAGGACGGGCGTGGCACAATGTCAAACAATTGAGCGCTGAAGTGTTGAGGGGTGGTTGGCTCGATGTCGAACGAGGCACTCGACGCAGTGGACCGGATTGTCCGGCAGTGGCGGGCCGAGCGGCCCGATGTGGATGTCGGCCCGATGGAGGTCATAGGCCGTATCAGCCGTGCGGCGTCCGTCCTGGACAGGCGCACGCAGACTGTACTGGCCGAATTCGGTTTGCAACCAGGCGAATTCGATCTCATCGCAACGCTCCGGCGCGCCGGGTCTCCGCATCGCCTCACCGTCGGGCAGTTGCTGGACAGCGCGATGGTGACGTCAGGTGCCGTTACGCACCGTTTGAATCGGTTGACCGACAAGGGATTGGTCGAACGCGAGATCGATCCCACCAATCGTCGGGTGGTCATAGTGCAATTGACGCAGGCCGGGATCGCTGCAGTGGATGCCGCGCTACCCGCTCACGTAGCCAATGAGGAAGCTCTGCTCAAATCGTTGAATCCGGATGAGCGACGCCAACTTGCAGGCCTTTTGAAGCGACTTCTTCTCGATCTCGGATAGCTGCGCCATCGGCACCGGCTCTTCCGTATCCAGGCGGACTGTGGTACTTGTTGTTCCATGAACTCATTCGACACGTCGAAAGGCGCATGAGCGCCCGTAGTCACATCACCGTCGGTATCGAAACGCCGAGGTGCAGAACATGAAGCTTGCCGAGGCCCTCGCTGAACGAGGGGAACTGATCAAGCGCACCGAACATCTGAAGGTTCGGATTCTGGCGAACGCCCGCCATCAGGACGGTGAATCACCGGCCGAAGATGCGGCAATTCTGTTGTCGGAGTAAACAACTGTGCTCGATCGTCTTGAGATCCTCATTCGCAGGATCAACCGGACGAACAGCGCCGCGACGATGCGGGACGGAACCCTCACCGACGCACTCGCGTCCCGTGACGTGCTGCGTATGCGTCACAAGGCGATCTCCGCAGCAGCGGACGCCGCGTCGGGACGTGAACAGGAGCGTCGGTACGGTCCGCGACAGCTGCGGTCGGAGTTGGTGTATGTCGCAGCCCTTCCGGTTGCCGAATTGCGCTCTACGGCGGACGATATCGCCAGACAGATCCGGCTGGTGGATCTGGAGATCCAACGCATCAACTGGGAATTCGACCTGATCGAGTAGTGAATCGGTTGCCGGGTAGTAGGTAGTTTTCGTTCGAGGCGAGCACGTGCCGCGGCCGGCGGTTTTCCGGTCCTTCTCCCGCGTGGTGAGCAGCGTCCCGGGTATCCACCCGTTCACAGTGCAGCTCAGTACAATTCACGGAGTACGGCGCACACCGCACAGTGCACTACCGTGTGCTGATCGAACGAGAACGAGGGTGGGTAAGGGGCCACCCGGCATTGTGGTCTCGACGGCTTTCGGAGGTTAGCCTGAACAGCATGAACGTACCGCCGATACGTCTCGAACGGCCTGCTCTGATCGTCGTCGACGTGCAGGCTGGATTCGACGATTCCGAATTCTGGGGCCCGCGGGACAATCCGTCGTGCGAAACCAATATTGCTGCCCTCGTTCGTTCGTGGCGATCCAAGGCATGGCCGATCGTGTTCGTTCGACACGACTCCGACAACCCTGTGTCGCCATTGTCTCCGACCGGTGCGGGGCATGCGTTCAAAGACGTCATCGAAGGAACTCCGGATTTGCTGATCAGCAAACGGGTCAATTCGAGCTTCTACGGCACGCCGGATCTCGACGCCTGGCTACGTGCACAGGGCATCGACCAGGTCGTGATCTGCGGGATCACCACCAACCACTGTTGCGAAACGACAGCACGCATGGCCGGAAACCTGGGCTACGACGCCTACTTCGTCATCGACGCCACACACACCTTCGATCGCCTCGCACTCGACGGAACCACGGTGCCCGCGGCGACCTTGTCGGCAATGACGGCAACAAACCTGCACGGGGAATTTGCGACTGTCGTCATCACGGAGGATTTGCTTTCGAGCTTCTAGCCGAGCCGTTTGATACCGTTCGGTATGGCGAATCGGCGGACGACTGCAGGTCTGGCAGGACCCATCGTGTTGCTGTATCTGGGTTACTTCGCGTCGGTCCCGATACTCGAGGCTTTCTTTCGCGGGTTGTTCGAGCCGCGGTTGAACTGGGCCGAGATCGGTTGGGGTGGAACGATTGTGTTCGCGTTCATGGTCGTTGCAGGACTGGTTGCATGCGTCGCGGCGATACGGATTCTTGTCGACTCGCCGCGGTTTCCGGGCATCGTGGCGACCTCGGGTTCGTCTATCGGTCGAAAGATCGATTCGGTGGCTGTCACGCTGATCGGGTTCGCAGTCGTTGTGTTTTCGCTGATGGGCGAGGGCCTGGCACTCGGCTTCTTCGCACCCATCGTGACCGGATGGTTGTGCGTCAACACAATTCGCAACTACAGATCGCTGGCCAAGTCGCGTCGAGCTGCAACGGCGCAGTGATACGTGAACACCGTACTTGCGCTGCTACTGATGGTCGGAGTTTGCGCGTTCGCGTACGGCGCCGCAGTTGGCTTTCGAGGAAAGGCGCTCCACGTCGACTACTACCGCCGCGACGTGCCGGACCGAGTGAAGACGACGCCGCACCTGCGTGCACGGGCGAACAGGATATTCGTGGTCTGCGGCGTCGCTGCCGCTACTTTGCTGCTGGCTCCACTGTTTTGGATCTTCACCGACTTCCAACGCGACAGAACGACGTGGGAGTTACTCGGTCTGGCGGGCTATGTCTTCATCGTCGTACTCGTGGGCAGCTACCCGTTCGCAAAAATCAAGAGTCTGTGATCATTCGGCCTTCGCTCAGGTTGGTTCAGGACCTATCAGTGACTCGACTGTCTCGCTCTCGGAAATCGATCAAGACTACGTGAAGGCCGGTGCCGAGTCCGGATAGAGCACTGTGAATCGAGGCCACCGTTCGGGTCCAGCACGGGTCGAACAACGATCTGGACGCGCTCGTCGAGTCAGGGGCCGAAACGGTTCAGCTGAGTCAAGCGGGCACTGTCAGAACCGGCCGACCGCAGTGTCGAACAAGGTTGTCGGCTGCGGACTCGCCGCCCAATCTGCGTAGTACCGAACCGAAACCGCCGCCGGACGCACCCAGGACAATCATCGACGCGTCGTACTTCCGTCCGAATGATTCCAGTGCGCCGCCGGGAGTTCCGTAGACCGCATCGTAGGTCCATGGAACGTCGGCTCGGTCGAGTGCCTCGGTTGCACGTTCACGTTCGCGCCCTGCCTGGGCCTCGGTGTCCTCTTCGTACGTCTCCGAGTCGGGGTCGACGGGTGTGTCGGCTAGGTCGATCACGTGTACGACATGCACCGATCCTCCGATCCCCGATGCGAACTGCAGCGACCACGTCAGTGCGTGATGCGAGATGTCGCCGCCGTCGTAAACGACCACCAGCGGGCACTTGTGGGTATGGGGACCACCGTCCGGTCCGTCGATGTGCTCTACCGCGCTGCGTCGGTGGTGGTCTGAACCGGACATCATTGCCTCCTCGAATCGTGCACTGCAGAACGAACATGCGCCCTCATCAGATGTACGCCGTCGCGATCATCGCGACACCGACGACCGCAGTGGTGGCGAGCGCCGTGCCGATGGCGTTGGACGCGGCGAGCCCGTAGCGGCGGCGTTCGAGCAGGCGGATGGTCTCCACACTTGCGGTGCTGAAAGTGGTGAAACCACCGCAGAACCCGACACCGATAATTGCCTGCACCTGCTCAGGTGCAGACCGAAACATCACCAACCCCGCCACGATGCCGAGTACGGCCGATCCGGTGACGTTGATCAGCACTGTGGCGTAGGGGAATTCGGTCTTCAGTCGCGTTCGGATGACGCCGTCGAGCACGAATCTGCTCACTGCCCCGGCACTTCCGGCGAGAACGACCCACAGTGCGATCATCGCTTGTCCTCCGTGTGGGCACCGAACCGTTGCGCGAGAACTATGCCTGCCCCGGCTGCGAACGTACCGACGACCACACTGACGGTCATGTACAACGCGGCCGCCAACACCCGGTGATCTTGCAGCAGTTCCACGGTCTCGAGAGCAAAGGAGCTGTAGGTGGTGTACGAGCCGAGTACCCCGGTGCCGATACACAATCGGATTCGGCGTCGCCAGCCCTCGTCAGGGCCGGAGAGCGCAAGACGCTCCGACAGCATCCCGAGGACGAAAGCTCCGGTGAGGTTGATGACGAGAGTGGTGAAAGGGAACGGACCCGAATTGGGCGGATACGCGGTCTCGGCCGCGTATCGAACACCGGTGCCTACCAGGCCGCCGAGGGCTACGGCCGCAATAGCGGCTGGTTGGGCATGCACTGGGCGGGAAGGGGCCGGGCTGTCGGGGTCGACCGGCAGGGACCCATCGGCGGTAGCGCCGTGCGTCTCGTGGAAATTGTTCATCAACCTGCTCCCTATCTGCGGACATACGAGTGCCGAGACAGGGACTGTTGTCGGTCCGAGGACCGAGGTTCGGTTACGGCGAGCCCCACCGCCGCTGCGCGCACCGGCGCATGATCATGATGGCACACCGTGATGCGGCTCCGCCGCAGTGGCGTGATCAGGTGCCCTGGGTGGCACTCGACCGCACCACTGCCGAAGGCACTGGGCCGTCGTAGCGAGCGATCGGGCGAATGATCTTGCTGTCATGTGACTGCTCGACGATGTTGGCACACCACCCGACCATCCGACTGCAGGCGAAGGTGGGCGTGAACATCGACCGAGGAATTCCGCAGAGCTCCATCACGACACCGGCGTAGTACTCCACGTTGGCGTACAGCTTTCGATCCGGTTTCAGATCGGCGAGCGCAGCGGTGATGACCTTCTCGACCTGAACAGCCTTGTCGATGGGCTCCCCGCCCAACTCCTGCGCAGTTTCGCGCAGCATCACCGATCGGGGATCGTCGGTTCGGTACACCGGGTGCCCGAAGCCCATGATGCGTTCGCCTGCAGAGATTTTCGCTCGCGCCCAGGCGTCCGCGGAATCGACGTCGGCGATCTCGTCCAGCCCGTCGAGAGCGCGATCCGGGGCACCTCCGTGCAACGGACCAGCGAAGGCACCGATGGCAGCACACACTGCGGATGCGATGTCCGAACCTGTCGACGCCACAACTCGCGCAGTGAACGTCGACGCGTTGAACCCGTGATCGATCGTGGCGGTGAGATATCGATCGATCGCTCGGGCACGATCGGCGTCGGGCACCTGTCCGGTGATCATGAACAACCAGTTCTGCGCGGTGGTCAGATCCTCGCGCGGTTCCACGGGTTCTTTGCCGGTCCGAATCCTGTGTACGGCAGCCAGAATGGTCGGCGTCATCGCGCACAGACGTAGCGCGGTCACACGCTTGTCCGATTCCGACGACTCGTAGAGGGGAACTGCGCCTGCCAATCCCGACAACACCGTCCGCAACGCAAAGAGGGGTTGCTCGGGACCCGATTGCGCCACCTTTCTCACCGCAGCTGCGACGGCCTCCGGCAATATTCGCAGCGGTGCCACCTTGCGCAGGAATTCGGCGCGCTCGGAATCGTCCGGCAATCGTTCTTCGACCATGAGGAACCATGCGTCCTCGAAGGTCAGGTGCAGCGCGATGTCGATCGCCGAGTACTGGCGGTAGTGATAGAAACCTTCGTCGCCGCGAACATCTCCGATCGATGTGGTGGTGACAACGACGTTGTGGAGCCCCCGTGGGGCATCGAGAACGGTCATGGCTGCACTCCTTTGCGCTGGTCAACCCCTACGATCCGCGCTAACGTTGATTATTGTCAATGTTGATCGAATCAATGTGAAAGGCGGACATGACGCACGCCGACGGTCGGAACATGCTCACCACCGCGCAGGCTGCCGCACGGCTGGGGGTCAAGCCGGAAACGGTGTACGCGTACGTCAGCCGCGGTCTGCTGACCAGCACTCGACTGACCGGCGTGCGGGGGAGTGTGTTCGACGTAGACGAGGTGGAATCTCTCGCCGGACGCGACACCGCTCGGCGTACCGATATCGGTGCCGTGGAACGAATTCGAACTCGGATCACGCTGATCGACGACGGGCATCTGTACTACCGGGGGCGTGATGCGGTGGCGCTCAGCTCGCGTGCGTTCGAGTCGGTTGCACACTTCGTCTGGACGGGTGAATTGCTGGACGAAGTCCACTTCCACGCGGACTCCGTTGTGGTGCAACGATGCAGAGAAGCGACAAGGCTGGTGTCGCCGGATTGCCGGTCCATCGATCGGATCCGCATCGCCGTCGACATCGCGTCCACCTACCGACCGATGCGATTCGACACCGGGTCCACATCCGTCGTCCGCGAGGCAGGGCAGCTGCTGGCGACGGTCGCAGCAGCACTCGGTGGTGGTTCCTCGGAGCTTTCGGTTGTCGAATCGGTCTGGGCGGCAATCAAGTCCGACTCCTCGAATCCGAACGGTCTGGCGGTGCTGCAGGCCGCGCTCGTCCTGATGGCAGACCACGGTCTTGCTGCGTCGACGCTCGGAGTTCGGGTGGCAGCGAGCACCCGAGCCAATCTGTATTCGGCAGTCTCGGCGGGTCTGGGATGCATCGACGGCCCGCTGCACGGCTCCGCTGCCGATCCCGTGTATCGGTTCCTGACGATGGCGATCGACGATCCGATAGGCGCTCTCGCAACACAATTGAGGTCCAGGGAGCGGGTGCCCGGCTTCGGGCACGTCATCTACACCGACCGAGACCCGCGTGCCGAGGAACTACTGCGACTGCTTCGGGACCCGGCTCACGGTGCGGACCCCGTAGTGATCGCTGCAGCGGACACGATAATCGAGGAGGTGAGTAGCAGATTCGATACCTTTCCGAACTCGGATTTCGCTCTCGCCACGTTCACCCTCGCCTACGGGCTCGAGTCCGACACACCGGAGATGCTGTTCGCACTCGCCCGCATTGTCGGGTGGACGGCACACGCCATCGAAGAATACGACGAAGCGCCCCTTCGCTTTCGGGTTCCAGGCATCTACACGGGGACTCGACCGGGAACCTACTGAGGCGTCGGGCAGTCCAGTAATGCGAACGCAGCAAGCAGTTGGCGACGCGCGGCAGCGATCTCGGCTGTGTTGTCGGCCAGGTGATGCAGCAGAGCGCGCTGAAAGATGCCATCGAGGAGGATGTAGGCCGAGGCGTTGTCGAGTGCGGGAGTGGAGCCGCGAAGTTCGCAGTAACGAGCGACCACGCGCCAGATCATGTCCTCGCGACGCGCCTCGATCTCGAGCACGTCGTTGCGGAACGAGCCGTCGAACAGGGCTTGATTGCGCAGGTCGTACCAGAGTCGATGGATGCCGGCGTCCTCGGCCAGAGTGGCGAAGTACTTCTCCTCGAAGTCCGCGTACAAGCCGGTGGCGTCGACGGCGTTGGCCACCACCTCGTCGTAGCGAGTGACACACATGGCCTCGTACTGGCGAACGGCGTGCGTGATGAGGTCGAGTTTGTCGGTGAAGTAGTAGTGCAGCACGCCGTGTGAGTACTCGGAATTCTGCGCGATCTCCCGCAGTGACGTGCGCGCGTAACCCAATTCGGCCAGCGTGTGCAGCGTCGCCTCGGCCAGTTCGGTGCGCTTGGCCTCGAACTTGTTGCGGGCTCGCTCTTCGATACGCGCGCGAGGATCAACGGTCTGGGTCATGTGCCGGGTCCTTTCCGCGCGTGGTCGTCACCTCAGTGTATGCCCGACGGCCGATCGGGGGATATCGGCGGCGGCCAGATATTGGTCGCTGAAAAAGGTGTGGGCGGCACCGCGCTGCTCGGATCCTATTGCGCTACAAAGGCTGCAGTCATCCAGGTCACCCGCGTCGCCACATTCGAAATGCGAGCATCGGGAGTGCGGGTGAATGCGGTGTGCCCCGGATTTGCCGACACTGCGATGGTCGACCGACTGGTCCCGGACTTCGAAGCCGCGACCCAGATTCCGTTCGGTGACCTGGTCGCCGCGAAGCAGGGACGACTGGGAACGCCAGAGGACATCGCGGAAGTGACGTTGTTCCTCGCCTCCGACCGGGCGTCGTGGATCACCGGAAGCCACTACATCCTGGACGGAGGACTGTCGGCGTCGCTCGTCTAGGTTCGGGACCTCCCCGTCACCCGAGGGCGACGGGGAGCAACCCTCGGGGCGTCTCGGATGCGATGTCGGTCAGCGCTTCCTGCAGGTCGGGGTATCGGAACTCGAAACCGCTGCCTGTCAACACCTGTGGATCCACCCAACGGCTTTTCAAGACCAATTCTGCCTCCGTGCGAATCACTCGTGCCCCGAACTGAAGCAGCCATGCCGGTGTCGGCAACCCGCGGCTTCGGCCCAGAGTGCTCCTCACCTTCTGCATCAGCTCCTCGTTGGTCACCGGGAACGGCGTGGCTAAGTTCACCGGGCCGGAGATGCCTGTGTTGTCGTAGAGGTGATCGAGGATGCGTCCGACATCGGCGACGTGCACCCAACTGAACATCTGGCCGCCGTCGCCCATCGTGCCGCCGAGTCCGACTCGGGCCAGGTCGATGATCGGGTTGATCGCACCGCCGCCTGCACCCAGCACTATCGACATACGCAGCGCCACTTTGCGAATGGCCACATCGGCGTCGAACAGCTCACGCTCCCAGGCGCGGGCGACCTCGACGGAGAATCCCGACCCGATGTCGCCGGATTGTTCGTCCATCGGCCTGTCGCGCGAATCGCGATAAATGGTGCCCGTACTGGCGTTGACCCACAACTCGGGTGGGTTCTGGACCTGAGCCAAGGCACGCCCGAGTTGGGCCGTCGTCTGGATGCGCGATGACATGATCTCGTCCGCGTTCGCCTTGTTGTAGCGACAGCTCACCGAGCGGCCTGCGAGGTTGACGACCAGATCGGAACCGTCGAGCACGTCGACGAGGCCGCGATGGTCGGACCATGTGGCATCACTGGATGTTCCGCGCCCGACGGTTCTGACGCGAATGCCGCGATCTTCGTAGGAGCGATGCAGGTACCGGCCGATGTAGCCGGAGGCACCGCACACGACGACAGTCGATGGTGAATCAGTCACTGGTCCAACCCTTCTGGAGAGGTCATTCGTTTCAACAGGCCGGCCACGTCGGTGACCAACCCCCGCGCCACCGGGAGACGAGCGAGGCGTACGGCTTTGGCCACCACCGGTACGAGCCCGTCGACCAGGATGCGGGTGCGTGCCTGGTTGTCCGAGGAGTCGGTGACCCAATGGAGGGTGACACCCATGTAGATCATCCAGAGCAGCTGCGGAAGAACGTCTTTCAGAGAACCGGGAACCTTCTGTTTCGACGTCTCCAAGGTGGTTCGCATGAGGTCGATGGCCATGGACCTGGCGTCGGACGATTCTTCCGAGAACGGACTGGAACTGGACCGGGTGGGCAACGCCAACTGTAGGAACGATCCACCGAAGGCGTGATACGGCTCCATCACGTCCAGGCCGGAATGCAAGACGGCAGCAAGGTTTTCGGACAGTGATCCGCCGTCGACGAGGACGCGGAGTGCGCGCTCGCGGTGATCGCGCTGGATCACCGTGTACAACTCGTTGACGAGTTCGTCCTTGCCGGCGAAGTAGTAGTAGGCATTCCCGAGCGAGACGCCCGCTTCGTCGGCGATGCGACGCATCGTGGTCGCCTGGAACCCTTCCTCACGAAAGAGGCGTAGAGCTACCTCGACCACCTTGTCGCGAGTCTCGGACGTGCGAGCCATCGATTCACCTCAATTCTGAACGTGTTCAAATTCGAACATAGACCTGTTTTTGAACACGTTCAAGATCGGATGGTGGATGCCAGGGAGGGCTCTGCCCGATTTTCAGCGGTGACCACGGTGTTCGATCCCGGTTCGACGGAGGATCTGGCCCCGATCGAGGAGAATTCCTTCCATGCTGCCGCCGGAAAGGACCTACGCCGAATTTCCCTCGCCCGTCGACGGGATTCGGTGCACCTGGGAGCGTCGATCCCATCCGGGGGACCGGCCGTTGACCGTTCCCGACGGATGTGTGGATCTGATCTGGTTCTCCGATGGACGACTCGAGGCGGCGGGCCCGGATACCGCAGCTCGACGAGCCGTCACCCTCGGTCCGCTGGAGATGGTCGGTGTGCGTCTCGCTCCGTCCGCAGCTCGAAGGGTCAGTGCGATTCCAGTCGGTGAATTGTGTGATCAGCAACCGCATGTCGCAGCGCTGGGAGCGTCCTGGTTGGAGGCTGCCCATGTCCTTACGGGCCACGATCCGAACGGTGCGATGCCAGCGCGGCGAAAGATGCTCGCCGACCTCACCGTTCGGGCCATGAGGCCTGCGGAGGACGGGCTGGTCCTGGCCGCTGTGCAGGTGCTCGAGGCGTCGCCGGGTATCAAAGTCGGTGATCTCGCCGTCGGCTTGGGAGTCGGTGTTCGGCAGCTGCATCGGAGGTTTGTCGACGAGGTCGGCTACGGCCCGAAAACCCTCGCCCGGGTCATTCGCGTCGGGCGGCTCGTCGACGTTGCTGCCACCGTTCCCGACCTGGCGTCGCTCTCGTATGCCGCAGGCTTTGCGAGTCAGGCGCACATGTGTGACGAGGTACGTGCACTCACCACGTTGACACCGGTCCGATTTCTGGAAGAACGTCGCGGCCCGTCTTACGTAGGGTCGCTGCTATGAACCGAGAACCCTTTGTGGCAAGTAGACATGTGGCTCGAGTTATCAGGCGTACACCCGACGAGGTGTACGAGTTCGCCGCGAATCCTGCGAACTTGCCCAAATGGGCGGCAGGACTGGCGCACAGCCCGGTGACCATCGACGGTGATCGGCTTCTCGTAGATTCGCCGATGGGACAGGTGACAGTACGCTTCGTGCCGCACAACGACCTCGGCGTCCTCGATCATGACGTGACACTGCCGTCGGGGACCGTCGTGAACAACCCCGTAAGAGTGCTGAGTCATCCAAATGGGGCGGAAATTCTGTTCACGGTCCGACAAATCGAACTGAGCGACGACGAATTCGAGCGCGATCTCGGCATGGTCGCCGACGACTTGAAAAGACTCGCAGAGCTACTGGAAGGTCAGTGACCTCGTGCGTCCATCAACAGGGATGTACGCGTCCAATTGGGCCTCGACGAAGTCCGACGTCAGGTCGATCCGCCCGGCTTCGCGCCACGGACGGCCGCGCGCGTCGTCCTAGACGACTCCGAGGACCGCACCCGCTACTGTCGCTCCCGTGAGGTGGTAGCTCGCGGTGACAGCTCCGAACACGAATGGTTGTGGAGTGTGGGGCGTCAGCGCGTTGGTCAATGATGCTGCAGCGGAGGCCAACCCGACACCCAGTCCAACGAGCACCCCGGATACCACGGCATCCGCGTTGATGGCGTCGAGAACGAGAGCGATCACGATGGTTGTCGCCGCCGAGCAGCAGAGCGGAACCACGTAGTAGGACAACGGGAATCGGCCTCCTGTCTGCGCCCGATCACGCCCGATCGAGCGATCCCATGTGCGCCCGAACAAGGGGCCGAACCACAGCGCGCCGAGTGCGTAGTACACAACCGCTGCCCCGGCTACTCCCAACCAGTTCACGACAC
The DNA here is from genome assembly GCF_030056835.1 of Rhodococcus sp. IEGM 1372. Lineage (NCBI taxonomy): Bacteria > Bacillati > Actinomycetota > Actinomycetes > Mycobacteriales > Nocardiaceae > Rhodococcus > Rhodococcus sp. IEGM 1372. Next base: position 28,015 of record NZ_JASHKS010000043.1, read on the forward strand.
TCCCCTTCGGCCCGGTTGAGTCACTCGGTCGACATCGGTCCAAGAAGTGGTGGTCATAGCGTGATCGTCTCGAGACCCGAGGCTCGGTGTATTGCAGAATTGCGACATGGAAGAAAGGCAGGTCGCGTCCAAGCCCATCGACGTTCACGAACGCTCCGGCGTGATGGCTCCTGCGCTTCTCCGTCGCTTCGACGCAACCTGGCACGAACCGGCTGCAGAGGTTCGAGATGTTGTCGACGCGTACTGGAGCGTGCGATGGGAATTGTCTGCGGACGAAACCGTCGAACAGCGAGTCCTCGAATTTCCGGCAGTCACGGTCAGTATCGAGACCGGTACAGTGCCTGCGCCGTTCATGATCACCAATGTTCAACGCAGGGCGTGGTCCCGGACGATCGGAGGTCGAGGCTTCGTGTTCGCCGTCCGACTGCGTCCAGCTGGACTGGCGGTCGTGTCCGACCTCGATCCCACGAGACTTTCGGCGGCGCAACCGATCAACGAAGAGACCGACCAACTACTCTTCGACATGCTCAATAGCGTCTCCGGGCCAGATTCGGCTGCCGACCATGCTCTACGCGCAGATTCGGTCATCACTGAGATGCTGGAGAAACGACCACCGACTGCCGAACACCTTCTCGCAAACGCCGCAGTCGATGCTCTATCTCGGGGCATCGGCAGAAAACCCGGGCAATCGGTGGCAGGAATGCTTGGGGTCAGTGAACGTGCCGTGCAGAGGGCGCTGCGATCGTCACTCGGGATGGGCCCAAAAGCAGTCGCCCGACGGGTTCGACTACAAGCAGTGTTGCAACGTTTGTCGCTCCCCGCAGCCGATGCTGCCCGTATTGCTGCCGACCTGGGCTACGTCGATCAAGCTCACATGATCAACGACTTTCGGGGCGTCGCCGGAATTACGCCGGGAACGTACCTTCGTGAACTCGCTGCACTCGTCCGCGCCTGAATGAGGGTGGCGAGAGCCTCTGCAAACTCAGCGTACTTCTTGGGAAGTCGGCCCAGCCTGCGTAGCGGAGTACTCGCTGCACTGCGCGCATCGGGTGAGCAGATCGTGTGTGCACGCGACGACGTGCGCGAGAAAGCGCTCGGCACTGGCGAGTCGAGCTTGCTGCCGTCGGACTCGGGCCAGATGGTCTGCGATGACTTCGGTTCGTTCGGGCTCGTCTCGATGAAGTATCAGGCGGATGTCGGACAAGCTGATTCCCACGTCCTGACAGGCCCTCAGCACCCGCAGTCGACGCAGGTGTTCCTCGCTGTAATCGCGGTGACCCGACGAGAGGCGTTCGGGCACAACCACACCGACGTCCTCCCAATGTCTGAGGACGTGCGTCGGAACTTCGAGTTCGCGCGCAGCCTCTCCGATCTTCACTTGCCGATGGTCTCACATTGACTTCAGGTCGACCTGAACTATTACGTTCACCCCATGACGATCGACAGATTCGATCTACCAGAGCCCATCTTCGTGTCCGTGGGCGGCGATAGGGTGGCGACCTACGAGATGACACCCGACAGAGCGGAACCGTCCGCTGATGTGGTGTTCTGCCATGGAACCCCGTGGTCGGCTCAGGTCTGGGCGCAGGCCGCGCGCCACCTCAGCACTGGGCATCGCGTCTATCTCTGGGACATGCCCGGATACGGCCAGTCTGCACAGGGATCCGATGTCCGGACCGACCTGCCCACCCAGATGCTGCGCTTCGCGCTGTTGCTCGACCACTGGCAGCTGACTCGGCCCTTCGTCGTCGCTCACGACATCGGCGGTGCAGCCGCCCTGGGAGCCCATCTATTTCACGGCTGCGATTTCGGCGGCCTTTACCTGTGGGACGTGGTGACCCTCGAGCCCTGGGGATCCGAGTTCTTCCGACTCGTCGCCGACAACGCCGAGGTCTTCGCTGCGTTGCCTGCACGCCTGCACTCGGCACTGGTTACCGAATACATTGCGGGAGCGGCACATCAGCGGCTGGACGCAGACATCGTGGCGATGTTGACCGAACCCTGGATATCCGACGAGGGCCAGCCTGCGTTCTACCGACAGATCGCCGAACTGCGCCCCGACCACACGCGGCCCATCGTCGATGCCCTTCCCCGAGTCCGCTGCAACACCTCGATCGGATGGGGCGAACAGGACCCCTGGATTCCCGTCGAACAGGCGTTTCGACTGCGGCAATTGCTGCCGGTGGAATCGTCTGTGATCACTGTTCCTGGTGTGGGTCATCTGACTCCGCTCGAAGCACCGTCGGTCACCGCTGAAGCGTTGGATGCGTGGCTAGGAATGCTCGTCCGAGAACTTCCGAAAAGCCCAGGATCGTGCAGCTGACTCGCTGACATCGTTCGTCGAGCCGTCCGAGGTGCGTCTCGTGGATACTGAGTTCCGTGGTGCTGAGACGAATGGGAACGTCCCTCATCGGAGGCCGAGGGGCCCAGTGGCTTCGTGAGCTGAACGAGCGACACCCATGGAGTCACAACGACTACTTCCACAGTTGGATTCTGGCGAATCTGCCGGACCGGCGTGGCCGTGCGCTCGACATGGGCTGTGGACGGGGTGGCCTGGTGCGCACCTTGGCTCCTCATTTCGAACACGTCGTCGGGGTCGATGCCGATGCGGACATGCGCCGAATCGCAGAGGCCACGTCTAACGACGTCGACAACGTATCGATCACGGATCGTCAACTGGATTCGTGGGCAGACGATTCGATCGATCTCGTGACCATGGTCGCCGTCCTGCATCACCTTGACATCGACGACGCCTTGCGTCATGTCGGGCGGATTCTTACGCCGGGCGGGCGAGTGCTCATCGTCGGGCTTGCGCCACCGCGAAGCGTACGAGATCTGATGTGGGATTCAGTCTCCATCGTGACCAACCCCCTGATCGGATTTCTGCGCCACCCGTGGCCGAGTCCGGTGACAGCACCGCCGCCACCGTTCCCGGTCAAGGATCCGGTGCTGAGCTTCGACGAGATCGGAGACATGGCCGAAAAGTGGCTACCGGGTGCGAAGATGCGACACCGCGTAGGGTTTCGACACACAATCGAGTGGACCAAGCCTGGTGTCGAGTAGAGCCGTCATGTCTCTCCGACGCGCAAAAGGCGAAAGCCTCTGCAGTGGAGCGTGAATCCGACGGCGGCACCGACAACGGCACCGATTATGGGTTGCACTTTTGTCCACCACTCGAGGAAGAGGCCGACTCGAACCTGCAGGGCAACATCGGCGGTGGTTGCGTAGGCTCGGCTCCTCTGGCCGGGTTCCACGTACAGGGTGTCGGCCCATCCCGACACGGACGCAAGCAGACCCACCGTGAACCCCAGTGCGGCGAAGGCAAGAACAACTGAGCGCATGGGGGCACAATATCGGTGCTGGGCAGAAACAGGTGTCGCGAACGACAAGGAAAGGACGCCTCGAATGTGGGACTTACACAGTCCGGGCGTGCTTCGGTTGCCGTCGGGCAGTCTCGTTCGTGGACGTGCCTTGCGTGATTCGATGCCTGACGGTCCGTTGCCGGACTTCGGTGTCTACCTGCAGGGCACGGATCCGGGCGAGTTCGCGTGGGACAGTCGATGGGTTCGCTGGACCGATTTCTGGCTGCCGTCCGACTCGAATGAGCTCGAGGTCGGACTACGAGATGTATTGCGCCGCTGCGCAACCGAGAGAGTCGAGATTGCGTGTACCGGCGGTGCGGGGCGAACGGGCACCGCACTGGCCTGCCTGGTTGCACTCGACGGTATGCCGGGAAATGTTGCAATCGACTATGTCCGTAGCAATTACTCGCACCGCGCTGTCGAGACGCCCTGGCAGAAACGCTATGCGAGGACATTCGTGAAACCGAGCTCTCTGCTCTGAGCAGAATCTGTGACCCATCACGGACAGGGGGCCTAGGCTCCGATCATGGGCCAGGTCATACGAATCGATGAGCGTCGAGCAGCGCGCGCGGTGGAACCCCTGTGGCGCGAGGTGGTCGGCAGACGACTACGCGAACGCAGACACGCCCGCGGAGATACCCTCGCCGACACCGCCGCACGCGCAGGTATTGCGCCGCAATACTTGTCGGAGCTCGAACGCGGCCGCAAGGATCCGTCGAGCGAAATCCTCGCGGCCGTCGTCGGCGCATTGGGTACGTCGATGGCCGAAATCTCACGCCTCGCGTATCACGACCTCTCGCGCGGCGACGCGACGTTGATGGCTGCCTGACGCCCCTCGAGAACCTGATCGACGACGCCGTATTCGAGAGCAGCCGGTGCCGTCAACACCAGATCTCGGTCGGTGTCGTGTCGAAGCGTGTCCACGTCGCGTCCGGTGTGTGCCGCCAGAATTGCCTCCATCTCGGCTCGCACTCGGACGACTTCGTCAGCGGCCAAAATGAGGTCCGGGATGGTGCCGCGTCCCTGCGCCGCAGGCTGATGCAACACCACCCGGCTGTGGGTCAGCGCAGAGCGTCGTCCCGGTGCGCCGGCAGCGAGTAGTACTGCGCCGGCTGCTACCGCTCGGCCCACACATGTTGTGGCAATGGGTGATCCGATGAATTGCATCGTGTCGTAGATCGCGAGCATGGCAGCGGTGTCACCGCCCTCGCAGTTGATGTACATCGAGATTTCCTGGTCGGGGGAATCGGCCTCCAGATGCAGAAGCTGCGCAATCATCGCATTCGCGACCCCTGCGTCGATACCGGTACCGAGATAGACGATGCGCTCACTGAGCAGATGCGAATAGACGTCGACGACGCGTTCTCCGCGCGAATCTCGGGTGATGACATTGGGAATGGTGTACGTGCTCATCGGGCCAACTCCATTCCGAACGACGCCCGTCGCGCGGGCATGACCTGATCGAACGAGTCGACAATCGCGTCGACGAACCCGTATTGGCGGGCTGCTTCCGCGGTGAACCAACGGTCGTGCAGAGAGTCGTCGAAGATCTGCTCGCGTGTCTGCCCGGTGTCGTCGGCAATGAGCCCGAGCACCGTATCTCGGGTATGACGCAGATCGTTGGCCTGTACTTCCACTTCGACGGCCGACCCACCGATGCCGGCCGATCCCTGATGCATCAGTATTCGCGAATGCGGCAGGGCATACCGCTTGCCGCGCGTACCGGAGGACAACAGGAATTGACCGGCGCTGCAGGCCAACCCGAGTGCAAGCGTCGACACGTGACACGGCACCAGCCGCATCACATCGCGGATCGCGAGCATCGCGGGAACCGATCCGCCGGGGGAGTGAATCCACAGAGCGATGTCGGCCGAGGAGTTGTCGGCGGCCAATGTCAACAAATGGGTGGTGAGGACCGTGCCGTTGTCGTCGTCGAGGGGGCCGTCGAGCACCAGGACACGATGACGCAGGAGTTTAATGCGGAGTTCGGGTGGGAACATTCGTGGCGTTTCGCTCATGGTTCGAGTGTGATTCCCAATTCGATTGCATGCCAATAGTTCTGCTGTGGGCAGCGGGTCTGCTCACAGCTTCGCGGGTGCCAGATGGACAATGGAGAGATGACTGCACTCGAGTTCTCCGAATCCGTCGTCGTCGCTGCGTCGGTCGACGACGTGTACGCCGTTGTCTCCGACATCACCCGAACAGGCGAATGGAGCCCGATCTGCCAGGAGTGCTGGTGGAACGAGGCCGACGGCGGTGGCGTCGGATCGACCTTCACCGGCCGCAACGTGGTGCCGGGTCGCACGTGGGAGACCGTGTCGACCGTCGCCGCAGCCGAACCAGGTCGCGAGTTCGCCTGGGTGGTGGGCGACAACTTCGTTCGCTGGGGCTATACCCTCGAAACCGTGGATGGCGGAACACGACTGACCGAGAACTGGAACTTCCTGCCCGACGGCATCGCCTTCTTCCACAGCAAGTTCGGCGAGGACGCGCAGAAGGAGATCGACACCCGTAGCCAGGCGGCACTCGACGGCATCCCTCGCACCCTGGCCGCAATCAAGCGAATCGTGGAAGCCGAAGCCTGATTACTGTCGGCCAGGTGCGCTGACTGTCCACTATTCGGAGCCGATGACGGAATCCCGCGTCTCGACGCGAATTGTGGACACTGAGCGCACCTGTGACCGATAGCCTGTCCGCATGGCAGCAACGGCTCTGCGGATGTCCACGGTCCTCGAATCGCGGGGCCCGGCGGCGGCCATTGTGCTCACTGACGAGCAGGTCGCGTCCCTCGGTTCCACCAAAACGCCACCAGTTCGGTTCACGATCGGTGGTCAGACGGTGCGCGGACGCATCGGCCGAATGGGTGGCGAGAATTTGCTCGGACTCAACAAGAGCGTTCGCGCCACACTCGGCGTCGAGGCCGGCGACACCGTCGACGTGACGATCGAGCTGGACGACCAACCGCAGGTGATCGAGGTTCCGCCGGCGCTGGCGACAGCCTTGGACGCGGATCCGACTCTCCGAGCAGCGTTCGATGCGCTGGCACCGTCGACGCGAAAGGAACACGCAAGGTCCGTCGCCGACGCGAAACGCGACGACACTCGCGAGCGGCGCGTCACGGCAATCGTCCAGTCCCTCCGGCTCTGAGTGCTGCCGGCCCTGGGACATCGCAAACGCGTGCGCATTCGTCAGGTGCGCGCGATTCCGCCATTGACCAGGTGACCAATTCGCGAGCGTCTCGCGAACGCGCGCGTTTGCGATGGCCGTCGGGGCTCACACCACCGCAGCGGGCGTGCTCGACGCGGCGGCCGGCGTCGGGGTGTTCTCCGACGACAGGCGAGTGAGGATCTTGACCGCCGAGGTGATGTCGGACAGTGACCGGGTGAACGGAATGCGCTGACGATCGTCGAAGGCGTACCCCGTTCCGAATCTCAGTCCGGGGGCCAGCAGTAGTCCCTGCGACTGGGCGTCGGCAACGAGATGGCTGGATCGCATGCCGTCGGGTAGGGAACACCACAGTGCCAGACCGCCGTCGGGAACTCGAAAGTGCCAGCCCGGCAGATGATCACGCAGCAATGCGACGGTGTGATCGCGGGCCGTTCTCGACGCCTCCGCGCGGACTCGCCGTACCTCGTCGTATTTACCCAACAACTCGATGGCCGCCAGTTGATCGATGATCGAGACCGAAAGCTGGCGTCGCGCATAGGTTGCGGAGACCCGCGCCAACAGACCGGCTTCGGCGCGAACCCACCCGACTCGCAACCCGCCCCACACCGTCTTGCTCGTCGACCCGACGGTCACCGTCGCCACGTCCGGAGTGGCGGCTCCGAAGGGTTCGATATCCGGTGAACCGTCGAGACACAGATCGGCTGCCACCTCGTCGACGATGGTCAGTACGCCGTGGCGGTGCATTGTGGCGGACAGCTGTCGGCGGGTGTTCAGGGGGAGTCGCGCACCCGACGGATTGGAGAAGTCGGGCATGAAATACGCCAACGTCGGTGCACTCTGCCGCGCGGACCTGTCTGCCGCAGCCACGAACTCGTCGGTGTTGTCCGGATCGATGGGCACCGGGATGCAACGACCGCCGAGGGAGTGGACGAGTTCGACGACGCCCGGATACGTCGGGTGCTCCACCAATACGCGGGCCCCGGGCTCGGTGAACGTCGCCAACACAGCGTGGATGGCGTCGGTGGCACCGGAGGTGACGAGGATGTTGTCGGCGGTGGTCGGCACTCCGCGCCCTCGGTAGTACGCGGCGATGGACTCTCGGAGCTCGAACAGACCGGACGGAGCGTACCCGCCCAAGGTGAAACGGTCTCGAATCTTCTCTGCCGCAACACCGTACGCGTCGGACAACAGCGGCGATGCCGACGGGGAGGCGTTGACGAATTCCAGATTCGCAGTCTCTCGGTCGCCGGCCAGTGAACCCCAGGACGGCAAAGACCCCGTCGGCGAGACGTAGGTACCCGAACCTCGCTGGGCGCTGATCCACCCACCCTCGCGCAGATGCCGGTACGCCGATGCGACCGTCACCCGACTGACGTCCAAGCTGATCGACAACGCCCGCTCGGCAGGCAGACGCGTCTGCGCCGACACCTCACCGTTCTCGATCAGTCGCCGCAACTCGTCGGCGATCTCGAGGTAGAGCGGACCACCGGATCGGTTCCGCAACGTCGATGGGTCGATCCGGGCGGCCAGATCCGGGGCCGTGATGGCGGAGGCGTCGAACGAGTCCATGCATGCCACTCTCGCACACTGGACTGCACTATTTGGAGTAAAAGCAGTCCATTCTGGTCACATGATCGCAATTGGAGCTGTATTGGTCCTGTCCATGGTGGGCGCAGGGTGGTCTGTGGTCGCTCTGCACGAGGGCGGAAGAAGCGGGCCTGCCGGGCCGCCGCGGAGTCGTGTTCAGTCCGACTGACGCGGCCGTGTCTCAGCAAACGCGCGCGCATTCGTCACACGCGTTCGATTTCGCATCCGATTCGGGCCTAGATCGCGCGCACCTGGCAAACGCGCGCGCATTTGCCAGGTCACCCTCTTTGCCAAGCTTCTGGTGAGTCATTCGAGAAGCTATGGAGGGTTACTG
>NZ_JASHKS010000044.1:0-35153 GCF_030056835.1 Rhodococcus sp. IEGM 1372
CACGGGTGGGGAATTTCAGTGAGCGTCAGTGGGGAATTTCGATGAGCGCCGTCAGTCATCGGTCCAGGCGATGCCGCAACGGCCGATGGTGGTGTCGAAGAGCGTGCTGCTCGGCATCGGTCCAGTATTCACCTGACCTCAGGTGGCAGTCCAGTGAAAAGCTCAATGGACTTGAAAGTCGAAGACCAGTGGGCGAATACTGGTGGGCATGGCTTCGAGAGTCCTCAATGCAGCGTCACTGGCCCGCGATCTCGGCAGCTGGCGCGGCGACGCGTCCTCGGACGGATCCGGGAGGCGCAAGGCGTCGCGTCCGACGTATCGGGCGTTGGCCGACGGCGTTCGACTACTCATTCACGACGGTCGCATTCCGCTCGGTGTCGGTCTGCCCAGTGAGCGTGATCTGTCGGCGGCTCTCGATCTCAGTCGTACCACCATCACGTCCTCGTACTCGGTCCTGCGCGACGAGGGGTATCTGATCAGCAGGCAGGGATCGCGCAGTACCGTCGCGCTGCCCGCTGCGCCCACTCCCAACGGATTGTTGATCCAGTCGACGACACCGTCGGGTCCGGTGGTGGACATGTCCCACGCGGCCATGGCGGCGGCGGACGGCACCATGACCGCGGCGTACGAGTCTGCGCTACAGGCACTTCCGACGTATCTGCCGACGCACGGCATGGAGCCCATCGGTCTGGCGGTACTGCGGGAGGCCATCGCGCAACGCTTCGTCGAGCGTGGCCTGCCGACGACTGCTGATCAGATCATGGTGACGTCCGGTGCGCAGCAGGCGGTCCGGCTGTTGCTGGGCACGTTGACCTCGCCCGGTGATCGAGTGCTGATCGACCATCCGACCTATCCCAACGCGCTCGAAGCCATCAGGCGAGTCGGTGCCCGTCCCGTGCCGGTGCCGGTGCGTCCGGCCGACGGCGACTGGGATCTCGACGGGATCCGCAGTGCCGCACGGCAAACTGCCGCCAAGGTGGCGTATCTGATTCCGGACTTCCACAACCCTACCGGCCAGGTGCTGGGTGCCGAGGGTCGAGCGGAGCTCGCCCGCATCACCCGTGACACGCGCATGACGCTCATCGTCGACGAGACCATGGTGGATCTGTGGCTCGACGCCCCACCACCCCCACCGGTCGCGTCGTTCGGGCGGGTCTCGGGGTCCGATATCGTCACGATCGGGTCGGCATCGAAGTCGTTCTGGGGTGGCCTGCGCATCGGATGGATCAGGGCGCATCCGTCGCTCGTCTCGCAGCTGGCGGGCTCGCGGGCAGCACACGACCTCGGCACGTCGATCATGGATCAGTTGGCGTCCTCGTTCCTGCTGCAGGACGCGGAACCGGCGCTCGAGCTCCGTCGGTCGCAGCTACGTGAGCGTCGTGAGGTGCTCGAAGACGCTCTGGCCGAACATCTTCCGGACTGGCGCTACCGCCGCTCCGAGGGCGGCATGTCGCTGTGGTTGCAGCTACCCGCACCGGTGTCGAGTGCGCTCGCCGCCACCGCTCCCGCCTTCGGCGCAGTGCTGGCCGCGGGACCGAGGTTCGGCGTCGAGGGTGCCTTCGAGCGCTACCTCAGGCTGCCGTACACCCGTGAGCCGCAAGAGCTTCGGGCCGCGGTGATGGCGACGGCGGCGGCGTATCGAGCACTGGCCCCGAGCGTCGAATCGGAACAACCGGCGCTGGTCTTCTGACCGCGAACTCGAAGTTACGGACGGAAATCAGCCGAAATCCGTCCACAACTTCGAGTTCGACGCGCAATCAGCTCCAGACCGAGCCGATGTCGGTTGCGGTGGAGGGCGGTGGCGTCGGGACTCCGTTTTCGGTGCGGGAGAACCGCGGTGCCGGACGGTGCTGGGTGACGCCACCGACGTCGATGAGCGAGTCGCGATCCTTCATGTGTGGGTGATTCGGTGCCTCGGCGAAGGTGAGGACCGGTGACACGCAGGCGTCGGTGCCGTCGAAGATCGCGGCCCACTCGTCGCGGGTCTTGGACAGGAACGTCTCGGTGAACTTCTCGCGCAGCTCGGGCCAGCGGGACTTGTCCATCTGCGGCGGCAGGTCCGCATCGGCGAGGCCCAATCCGGTGAGCAACTGAGCGTAGAACTGTGGCTCGAGCGAGCCGACTGCCATGTACTGGCCGTCGGAGGTCTCGTAGGTGTCGTAGAAGGGCGCGCCGGTGTCGAGCAGGTTGGTGCCACGGTCGTCGCTCCAGGCTCCGACGCCACGCCACGACCAGATCATGTGCGAGAGCGCGGCGGTGCCGTCGACCATCGCTGCGTCGACCACCTGGCCCTGCCCGGAGCTCTGGCGCTCGTAGAGCGCCGCCATGATGCCGAAGACGAGGAACATCGAGCCGCCGCCGAAGTCTCCGACCATGTTCAGTGGCGGCACGGGCCGCTCGCCCGCACGGCCGATCGCGTTGAGCACACCGGTGACGGAGATGTAGTTGATGTCGTGGCCGGCGGTCTGCGACCAGGGACCTTCCTGGCCCCAGCCGGTCATCCGGCCGTAGACCAGACGCGGGTTGCGGGCCAGGGCGTCGTCGGGTCCTAGGCCGAGGCGTTCGGTGACGCCGGGGCGGAACCCTTCGATCAGCACGTCGGCGCGCTCGATCAGGCCGAGGACCTTCTCGATGTCGGCGGGGTCCTTGAGGTTCGCCTCGACGATGGTGCGGCTGCGCAGCTGATGGTCGTGTGGGGACACCTGGCCTGCGCGTTGGACGCGTACGACGTCTGCGCCGAGGTCGGCCAGCAGCAGCGCGGCGTGCGGGCCGGGCCCGATGCCCGCGAGTTCGACGACTCGGAGCCCTGTCAGCGGTCCACCAGTGTTCGACACGTTGTTGCCTCGTTCCGACTCGTCAGCTGCGAATGTGAATGGAGACTAACTTGTACTAGGTCGTCCAACTGATCGGGGTGTGGATAATAGGGCTGTGACTGCCCCAGATCCCGTCCGCATCGGTACTCCGCTCACTCCCGGGGCCACCCGGGTGATGTTGCTCGGCTCGGGTGAGCTGGGCAAAGAGGTGATCATCGCGTTCCAGCGCCTCGGCGTCGAGGTGATTGCCGTCGATCGCTACGACAACGCCCCCGGTCACCAGGTTGCCCATCACGCGTTCACGATCGACATGAGCAACCCCGAAGAACTACTGGCCCTGATCGATTCGCAGCAGCCGGACTTCGTGGTGCCGGAGATCGAGGCCATCGCCACCGATGCCCTGGCCGAGGTGGAAGTGCGGGGCCGGACGGTCGTGATCCCGACGGCTCGCGCGACTCAGCTGACCATGAACCGTGAGGGCATCAGGCGTCTCGCAGCCGAGGAGCTCGGGCTGCCGACGTCCCCCTATGCGTTCGCGGATTCACTGGAAGACGTGCGAGAAGCGCTGTCCACCATCGGCTTTCCCGCCGTCATCAAGCCCGTCATGTCCTCGTCGGGCAAGGGGCAGTCCGTTGTTCGCAGCGAGGCCGATGTCGAGGCGGCGTGGGAGTACGCGCTGACGGGCGGCCGCGTCGACCTCGGTCGCGTCATCGTCGAGGGATTCGTCGATTTCGATTACGAGATAACGCTTCTCACCGTCCGAGCGGCGAACGGAACCTCGTTCTGTGAGCCGATCGGGCACCTGCAGGAATCCGGCGACTACATCGAATCCTGGCAACCCCAACCGATGTCCGACGCTGCCCTGGCCGGTGCGCGCGATGTTGCCGAGCGGATCACGACGGCCCTGGGCGGACGCGGGTTGTTCGGCGTCGAACTGTTCGTGCAGGGCGACAACGTCTACTTCTCCGAGGTCAGTCCGCGGCCGCACGATACGGGCCTGGTGACCCTGCGCACGCAACGGTTCTCGGAGTTCGAGCTGCATGCCAGGGCCGTTCTGGGTCTGCCGATCGACACGACGCTGCTCTCCCCCGGTGCGTCGGCGGTCATCTACGGCGGCGTCGACGCGGACGGCATTCACTTCGACGGCGTCGCCGATGCGCTGTCTGTCCCCGAGACCGATCTTCGTCTGTTCGGCAAGCCGACGAGCTTCGTCCGGCGTCGGATGGGAGTGGCGGTGTCGACGGCGTCGGATATCGACACTGCACGGAGCCGGGCACGCGAGGCAGCGGGCAAGGTTCGTCCCGTCGTCTGACCGGACACAGGGCACACTGAGCTCATGAGTGCGCTCGGAGAAGTCCTAGTCGGCCTGGTGATTCTGGTCGGCCTCGTCGGTATCGTCGTCCCGATTCTGCCGGGCACCATCCTGATCTTCGGGGCCGTCGCAGTGTGGGCGTGGGTCACCGGCGGAGCCGCAGCGTGGACGGTCTTCGCGATCGCGACGGTGCTGCTGGTGATCAGCGGCGTCGTGAAATACACCTGGCCCGGGCGGCGCATGCGGGAGGCGGGTGTGCCGACGCGATCGCTGATGATCGGCGGGCTGCTCGGCATCGTCGGATTCTTCGTCATCCCCGTCCTAGGCCTGTTCATCGGCTTCATCGCCGGCGTCTACGTGGCGGAAGTGCCCAGGCATCGAAACCATTCCGAGGCATGGAGATCCACCGTGCACGCCACCAAGGCCGCTGGTCTGTCCATTCTGGTGGAACTGTTCGGTGCCCTGCTCGCCTCGGCGGTGTGGCTCGGCGGAGCGCTACTCATCTAGGTCAGGGGACGCGATACCAAGCCCGGGCGTTGCCGTCGAGCACCGCCGGGAGATCGCCGCCGACGGCGTGAGAAATGATGTCGATGTCGTTCGCCGAGAACGGGCGTGGGGCGCGGGTGCCCGGGAGATCGGTGCCGAACATCAACGCGGCGGGATTGACCCGGTGAATCTGCTGCAGGGTGTCGGCGATATCGAGATCGACCCGGCCGAATCCCGTTGCCTTGACGCGTACTCCGCGGTCGACGAGGTCGAGAAGATACGGCAGACCCTGTGTCGAGAGTCCCAAGTGATCGATGCTCACCGCCGGCAGTTTCGCGAGGACGGGTTCGAGCGAGAGCAGCAGGGACGCATCGACGTACAGTTCGGCGTGCCACCCCACCAGATCGTGGACACGACGCGCCTGAACGGTAAGCATCTGCAGATCCGTCTCGCCGCGTTTGAGGTTGAACCGCATTCCCCGCACGCCCGCGTCGTTCAGTGCGACGATGTCCTCGTCGGAACATTCCGGATCGATCTGCGTGACGCCGACCCAGCCGCGTCCCAGAGTGTCCAACGCAGCGAGCAGGAAACTCTGATCGGTGCCCTGGAACGACCCCGTGACCACTGCGCCGCCAGTGATACCGAGCCCGTCGACGTCGTAGAGGTAGTTCGAGACGGTGTACGGATCGGGCAGGAAACCGTGGTTCTCGATGAGCGGAAACTTCGGGTCGATGATGTGTAGGTGGGCGTCGAACACGGCCCCCAGCATGCCAGCTCACCCATTCGGCGTCGCGGCCACCGTTCGCGGTGTTTGAATTCGAAACATGAAACCGGAGACCACTGTCGTTCTCGACGGATACACCTATTTCGAATGTCCACGCTGGCACGAGGGGAGGATCTGGGTATCGGACTTCTACTCCCATCGCGTCGTGTCCGCCCTCGAGGACGGCTCCGACGTACGAGTCGAAGCCGAAGTACCCAATCAGCCGTCGGGCCTGGGATGGTTGCCCGACGGGCGGCTGCTGATCGTGTCGATGCGCGACTACAAGTTGCTACTGCGTGAGCACGACGGCTCGCTGACCGTGCACGCCGATCTGTCGACGTACGTGAAGGCGAACCTCAACGACATGCTCGTCGACGCGCAGGGCCGCGCGTACATCGGTAATTTCGGGTTCGATCTGATGAACTTCGCGCCCGTCGAGACGGCTGATCTGATTCGCGTCGACCCGGACGGTTCCGCGCACGTGGTGGCGTCGGATCTGTATTTCCCCAACGGGATGGCCTTCACGGCGTCGGGCGAACTGCTCGTCGACGAGACGGTCGGCAACCGGGTCAGTGCCTTCGACATCGCCGAGGACGGGTCGCTGGGGGAGCGGCGCGACTGGGCGAAATTCGGTGAGCTGCCGTCGTCGACGGACATGGCCACGGCCATGGGCGAGGTGAAGGTGGCGGCCGACGGTTGCTGCATCGACACCGACGGCACCATGTGGATCGCCGACGCGCTGGGGCAGCGAGTGCTGCACGTGGCACCGGGCGGGGAGATTCTTCAGCAGCTCGATTTCGATCTCGGGGTCTTCGCTTGTGGACTCGGCGGATCCGACGGCCGCACGCTGTTCGTCTGCGCTGCACCGGATTTCAACGAGCATCAGCGCAAGATCGAGACCGAAGGAAAGCTACTGGCAGTGCGGGTGTAGAGCGCTCCGCGCATGTGAGTGGAACTTCGTAGCAGGGGTCGAAGTTCCGCTCACATGCGGCGCAGCCGCTCTAGGCCTTGTCGGGCTCGGATGCCTTCAGCATGTCCTCACGCTCGACGACCTTGACTCGTTCGCGGCCTTCGGGTTCGCCGAGGGAGCGTTCGTGGGCGTCGAGGCGGTACCAGCCGTCCCAGGTGGTGAAGGGGACCTGCTTGCCTTCGAGGAACGAGGTGACCGCGTCCAGATCCGGCTCGGCCGCACCGACGAAGTTCGGCGCATCCTCGAGCAGGTTCGCGACGGTTTCGTTGGCGTCGCCCTTGGTGTGACCGATGAGGCCGACGGGTCCGCGTTTGATCCAGCCGGTGACGTAGGTGGCGGGGACGGGTGTGGTGGAGTGCGGTGATTCGACGACGCGTCCGGCTTCGTTGGGGATGGTGCCTGCTTGCTCGTCGAAGGGGAGTTGGCTGATGTTCTGGCTGAGGTAGCCGACGGCGCGGTAGACGGCTTGGACGTCCCAGTCGTTGTATTTGCCGGTGCCTGTGACGTTGCCGGTGCCGTCGAGTTCGGTGCGTTCGGTGCGGAGGCCGACGACTTTGCCGTTGTCTCCGAGGACTTCGTGGGGGGATTCGAAGAAGTGCAGGAACAGTTTGTGTGGGCGTTTGCCGACGTCGCGGATGGCCCAGTCCTGCAGGGTGTTGGCGACCATGTCGATTTGCTTGGAGCTGCGGCGGGCTTGTTCGGAGCCTTCGTCGTAGTCGATGTCCTCGGGGGCGACGATGACCTCGATGTTGGGGGAGTGGTCGAGTTCGCGGAGTTCGAGTGGGGTGAATTTGGCCTGTGCCGGTCCGCGACGGCCGAAGACGTGTACTTCGATGGCCTTGTTGGCTTTGAGGCCTTCGTAGACGTTGGCGGGGATTTCGGTGGGGAGCAGTTCGTCGCCGGTTTTGGCGAGGACGCGTGCGACGTCGAGGGCGACGTTGCCGACGCCGAGGACGGCGACTTTCTCGGCGTCGAGGGGCCAGGTGCGGGGCACGTCGGGGTGGCCGTCGTACCAGGAGACGAAGTCGGCGGCGCCGTAGCTGCCGTCGAGGTCGATGCCGGGGATGTTGAGTGCGCGGTCGGCGTTGGCTCCGGTGGAGAAGATGACGGCGTCGTAGAAGCGGCGCAGGTCGTCGAGGGTGATGTCGGTGCCGTAGTCGATGTTGCCGAGCAGGCGGACCTGGGGCTTGTCGAGCACCTTGTGCAGGGCGGTGATGATGCCCTTGATGCGTGGGTGGTCGGGGGCCACGCCGTAGCGGATGAGCCCGAACGGCGCGGGCATGCGCTCGAAGAGGTCGATGCTGACGCCCGGTCCGCTGACATTGTGGTCGGACTTCATGAGCGCGTCGGCGGCGTAGATGCCTGCCGGTCCGGCACCGACGATGGCGACGCGGAGTGGACGAGTCTGATCAGTCATGTGCAGCGAGCTACCTTCTTCGAGGGAAGTGCGGACACCCCAGCATAAATTAAGGACAACCTGAGCTGGGGCAGTGGGCAACTTGCCGGATTTCCCGGTTTCCGGTAGGAATTGCTCTGTGGAGACGACATACCTGGTCCGACGGTTCACCGTCGACTTCTGTCGTACCTGCACCAACATGTGTTGTCGGTGACAAGACCCGACGCCCGTCCCCTCCTTCTGTAGGTATTCAGCAGGTCGGGTTCCCTCCCTTTCGCGGCAGCGTTGCCGAAGATCAGCGCCGGCCGTGCACAGATTCGAGGACACATGACCACTCTGGAACAGCCCGTCACGCTCACTTTCGACAAGCTCGGCCCGTCGTTCGGTGCCGAGGTCATCGGCCTCGACGTCGCCGCGGCGTCCGATGCGCAGATTCACGCCGTGCGCCGAGCCCTCGTCGAGCACAAGGTTCTGGTGCTGCGCGGGCAAACGCTCGACGACGCTGCACACGTCGAATTCGGTCGCAGGCTCGGCGACCTGACGGCTGGCCACCCGGTGCACGACAGCGGCCACGTCGCCCCCGAGGTCTACGCGCTCGACAGTCAGGACAACGGATTCGCCGACGTCTGGCACACCGACGTCACGTTCATGGAACGTCCGCCGATGGGTTCGATCCTGCGGCCCGTTGTCCTGCCACCGCACGGCGGCGACACCAACTGGGCCGACAGCCAGCTCGCCTACGAATCGCTGTCCGCACCCGTGCGTCGAATGATCGACGGGCTCACGGCAATTCACGACGGCAACCGTGAATTCGGCTACTACCTCGCGCAGAAGCGCGGCGGAAAGGGCAACGTGTGGGACGGCAAGGAAGTCACCGCGCTGGTCCCCGTCGAACATCCCGTCGTGCGGGTCCATCCGGAAACCGGCCGCAAGGGGTTGTTCGTCAATCCGGGTTTCACCTCCCACATCGTGGGTGTGTCGGAGGCCGAGAGTCGCGGGATCCTGGATCTGCTCTACGCGCACCTGACCAAACCCGAGCACATCGTGCGGCACCGCTGGCGGCTGGGCGACCTGGTGCTGTGGGACAACCGCAGCACCTCGCACTACGCCAACCGCGACTACGGCACCGAGCACCGCAAGATGCACCGCATCACGTTGCGTGGAGACATCCCCGTCGGCCCCTCTCACTGAGAGGCCCCAGCTGAACGCGGACCCGTCGGATCGAGGAAGATTGGCTTCATGGCGTCGTGGAGTGAACGTAGGCAGCAGTGGGTCGACAGTCGTGAGGAAGCGCGCAACAACGCATCCGAGGCGGCTGCCGAGTCCGGTGAGCAGCGTCCGCCCAACGCGTGGCCGTTCATCATCGCCGTGGGCATCGTCGTCGCCTTGCTCGTCGGCATCTTAGCGGCCTCGAAGTTCGCTCCCGCGGAGGACAACGTGACGCAGGCCCAGTTGCTCACCGACAGCCTCGACGGGTTCCTCGAAGCGCAGAACACCGGTAACGCGGAGCTGCTGCGTCAGAACACATGCTTCGATCAGGTCGAGCGCCTGATTCCGGGTGACGACGTGCAGTACCGAACCGATCGGGCAGGCGAGGTCGAGCGCAACGGCGAGACGTCCATCGACGGTGTGCCGACCGAGTACCAGGTCAACGGCGACCGCGGAATGGTCACGGTCCCGCTGAAGGAAGAGAAATCCGGAGTGCAGACCGACGACGTGTGGAATTTCGTCCGTGTGGACGACAAGTGGCTGGTGTGCAATGTCTGACCGGTACGTGTGTGATGTCGAAACAGCGAGTGACGGAAGGCTGATCAAGTGACCTACGCAGGTGACATAACCCCGGAAGCTGCCTGGGAGTTGTTGCAGAGCAACCCCGAAGCAGTGCTCGTGGATGTTCGGACGCGCGCCGAGTGGCAGTACGTCGGTGTCCCGGACACCTCCGGCATCGACCGCCCGACGCACCTGATCGAGTGGGTCAGCTTTCCCGACGGTGCCCGCAACGCCAACTTCGTCGACGACCTGAAAGCCGCAGGCGTGGACGGCGATCGGCCGGTGGTGTTCCTGTGCCGCTCCGGTCAGCGATCCATCGGTGCCGCCGAAGCCGCGACCGCTGCGGGAATCGGCCCGTCCTACAACGTGCTCGACGGTTTCGAAGGTGCCACCGACGCCGACGGACACCGCGGAGCCACGGGGTGGCGTGCGGTCGGGTTGCCTTGGAGGCAGTCGTGAGCGGGAATCCGAAAGGCGGCGGTTTCGACAAGCCGTTACCCGAGGGTGTGGGTCAGGCAACGCTGGGAGTTCGCGGCGGCCTGATGCGATCCGGGTTCGACGAGAACGCCGAAGCTCTGTATCTCTCTTCGGGTTTCGTGTACGAAAGTGCCGGAGCCGCCGAACAGGCGTTCACCGGAGACATCGATCATTTCGTGTACTCGCGCTACGGCAACCCGACGGTCAAGATGTTCGAGGAGCGACTGCGCCTGATCGAGGGTGCCGAGGCGTGCTTCGGTACCTCGAGCGGAATGTCGGCGGTGTTCACGGCCCTCGGTGCCCTGTTGAAGGCCGGTGACCGATTGGTTGCTGCGCGTAGCCTTTTCGGCTCGTGCTTCGTCGTCTGCAACGAAATCCTGCCGCGCTGGGGCGTCGAGACCGTCTTCGTCGACGGCGAGGACCTCGAGCAGTGGGAGCAGGCGCTGTCGGTGCCGACGACGGCGGTGTTCTTCGAGACTCCGTCCAACCCGATGCAGTCGTTGGTCGATGTTCGACGCGTCTCCGAGATGGCTCATGCGGCCGGTGCAACTGTGGTGCTGGACAACGTGTTCGCGACGCCGCTGTTGCAGCGCAGCCTCGAACTCGGTGCCGACGTGGTGGTGTACTCCGGTACCAAGCACATCGACGGTCAGGGGCGGGTGCTGGGCGGTGCGATCCTCGGATCGAAGGAGTACATCGACGGTCCGGTGCAGACCCTGATGCGGCACACCGGTCCGGCGCTGAGCCCGTTCAACGCGTGGACCCTGCTCAAGGGATTGGAGACGATGCCGGTGCGAGTGCGGCATTCGGTGAACTCCGCGCTGCAGATCGCCGAGTTCCTCGAAGCTCACCCTGCGGTGCGCTGGGTGAAATATCCGTTCCTGCAATCGCATCCGCAGTACGAGCTGGCGAAGTCGCAGATGTCGGGCGGCGGTACCGTGGTCACGTTCGAGCTCGATGCTCCCGAGGGCGAGGCCAAGAAGCGTGCCTTCGAGGTGCTCGACGCACTGCGCATCGTCGACATCTCGAACAACCTGGGTGACTCGAAGTCGCTCATCACCCACCCGGCGACCACCACGCACCGCGCGATGGGTCCGGAAGGTCGTGCGGCAGTGGGGATCACAGATGGCGTCGTACGCATTTCCATCGGCCTCGAGGACACCGAGGATCTGATCGGAGATCTGGACCAGGCCCTGAAGTAGTCGGCGCAGCGGACGAATCCACGCCCCGCGTGCAGATCCACACCCCGTTCGGCGGGCGTGGATTTCTGCGCGAGGCGTAGATGTTGTGCGGACCGGATCGAATCAGCGGTCGAAGACGCTCAGCACGGTTCTGAATTTCGCTGTGGTTTCGTCGAGTTCGGCGTCGGGATCCGAATCCGCGACGATGCCCCCGCCGGCGGTGGCCGTTCCGGTCAGGCTGTCGGCCGAAAGTTCGATGCAGCGAATGGTGACCATCCACTCGCCGTCGCCGCTGCCATCGGTCCATCCGACGGCCCCGGCGTAGAAGCCGCGGGATCCCTCGACGCTGTCGATGGTGTCCATCGCCGCAGCTCGGGGCACCCCGGCGACGGCGGCGGTGGGGTGCAGCGCAAGCGCCAGGTCGAGTGCCGAGGTCGCGGGATCGGCCAGCGTCCCGACGATGGGCGTCGACAGGTGCCACAGCTGCGGAGTGCTGCTGAGCTGGGGGGAGTCGGGCACCTCCAGCGTCTCGCAGAACGGTGTCAATGCGGCCCGGATCTCGTCGACGACGAAGCGATGCTCGGCCTGATCCTTCGCACTCGCCGCCAACGCCGCGGAGATGCGCGCTTCCTCGTCGGGGTCGGTCGACCGTGCTGCTGTTCCCGCGAACGGATGGCAGGTGACGATGTTGCCGCGCTTGCGAACCAACAGTTCCGGGCTGGCACCGACGATGTGTGTGCCGGTTCTGCCTGCGGGCGACAGGTCCGCCAGAAAGCCGTGGCCCATCGGATCCCGGGAGACCAACGCGCTCAGCACCGAGACAGGGTCGATCGGCGAATCCGCGGACACCTCGATGGCCCGCGCCAGCACGATCTTCTCGGCCACACCGGCTTTCAATTGCTCGACGACATCCCGGACTCGCTGCACGTGAACACTCGGATCGGGAATCTGCCGCGCAACGGTCACGGTCGGCAAAGGCGGGAGAGCATCGACCGTTGCCCACGGCCCGTCGAGTCGGTAGAACTCCTCCGGCTCGATCAGCGCGGTGGCGTCGGACATGTCGAAAGGGATTGCGCCGACGACGTTTCGGCCGTCTCGCACCGCGGCCACCGCGTCGGCGATATCGGGAAAAGCGTGCCGGACACCCCGCCCGACGACGTGGTGATCCTGCCGGGAGAGAACGAATTCGAGTGTCATCAGAACGGGTTCTGCGTGCGGCCCACCAGGTCTGCGACGGAATCGAGGACCTTGGTCGGTCGGTACGGATACTGCTCGACAGATTGGACCGTCGAGATGCCGGTGAGGACCAGGATGGTCTGCAGTCCGGCTTCGAGGCCCGAGAGTACGTCGGTGTCCATCCGGTCGCCGATCATCAGCGTGTTCTCGGAATGGCCACCGATCGCACGCAGCGCCGAACGCATCATCAACGCGTTGGGCTTGCCCACGTAGTACGGCTCCTTGCCGGTGGCCTTGGTGATCAGCGCGGCAACCGAACCGGTCGCAGGCAGCGAGCCCTCACGGGACGGTCCGGTGGCGTCGGGGTTGGTGGCGATGAATCGCGAACCCTTCTCAACGAGACGGATGGCGGTGGTGATGGCCTCGAACGAGTAGGTCCGAGTCTCGCCGAGTACCACGTAGTCGGGGCTCGAGTCGGTGAGGGTGTAGCCGATGTCGTGCAGGGCCGTCGTCAGACCCGACTCGCCGACGACGTAGGCGCTGCCGCCGGGTCGCTGATTGCCGAGGAACGTCGCGGTCGCGAGAGCGGAGGTCCAGATCGACTTCTCCGGAATGTCCAGACCGGTGAAGGCGAGACGTGCGCGCAGGTCACGAGGGGTGCGAATCGAATTGTTCGTCAACACGATGAACGGAATCTCGTTGGCCTGCAGTTCGGCGAGGAACGTGTCGGCCCCGGGAATCAGATGATCCTCGTGAACCAGAACCCCGTCCATGTCCATCAGGTACGTCCACTGCTGAGGCTTCTCGATTTCGCTCACCTCCGTATTTTACCTACTTGCCCATTGCGCAGGCTCCACTCGCGCGTTCGGCTCGGCGGTTGGTCGGGAAAATTGTGACGTTGTCGATTTCCGGTAACGCCGAGTCGCGCGTGCGCTGGTCACGGCGTTCAATAACGGGCAAGGCAGACGTAACGACCACAGCAGCGTTGCTTGTTCGGCGACAGACGCCACTGCATTGCAGCACCTCCCGAGCTCGATTCCGAGCCGGTGTCCGTTGGCTGAGTGTTGACCCAGTGGGGATGATCGACATGAACGACGCTTTTCGCTTCGCCGCTTCGTGCAGTTCACCGAGGGAACTGATCGCCCGACTTCAGTTCGGGATGACGGAATTGTGGCCCGAAGGCGCGGCAATTCCCGTCCGCTGGCACTACATGGCAGACATGATCGATTCGGAGCGAGGCTTGCTCGTCGAATTGGACGGTGCGGTGTCGAGTCCGGTTGTGGATGTGCTTGCCGCGACGGCAGAATTGTGTAGGCAGTCGGCGACCGAAGCTGTGCCCCAGTCGGATTGGGCACTTCTTCGTCGTGCTGCGGCATGGCTCGATCGGAGTTGTTCCGAGACCGATCGTGCGCTGCTCTCGGTGGCAGAAGAAGTGGCACTGACAGGGCTCGACGGAGTGGAGCCGGACTTCTCGGTCGTGTCATGGCTGTGTCTGGAGATGCTCGCGCAGTTCGAGGCAGGCCGGGAAACAATCGACTATTGGGTCGAGCGCGCGAACCTGACGGAGCCGAGTGTCGTTCTTCATCGCGCAGGTTCGGTCCTGGAGCGGGGCGAACGAAACCAGCTGTCGGTGGCCGTCTGAGTCGTCGGACAATGAGGGTCTGACCGGAACATTCTCTACCGTGTCGGTCGTTGTACTTTGCATGACAAAAGCAGCAGTTGCAGCGTCCTACGGTGGTCCGGAAGTCGTCGAGATCGTCGATCGAGAGTTACCCGAACCCTCCGAGGGTGAGGTTCTGGTCGAGCTGAAGGCGATCGGAGTCAATCCCTTCGACTTCAAGAGCTACAGCGGTGCGTTCGGTACCGACGAATCGAAGCTCCCGATCGCCCTGGGCAGTGAGGCGTCGGGAATCGTGGTGGCAGTCGGCGGCGCTGTCGAGGGCCCGGGCGGTTCGATAGCCGTCGGCGACGAGGTGATCGTCTCCGGCGTGAACGGCACGTACACCGAGAAGATTGTCGCGCCCGCGCGCTTCGTGTTCCCGAAGCCGGCGAATCTGGATTGGGACGTCGCCGCCGGGGTGCTGGCCGTTGCCGGAACAGCCTACGACGCACTGGAATCCGTCGGCGTGAAGAGCGGCGACACGGTGCTCGTGCACGGGGCTTCGGGCGGCGTCGGGTCCGTGGTGGCTCAGCTCGCTCTGGAACGCGGTGCAAAGGTCATCGGGACTGCTCGCGCTCAGAATCACGAAGCGCTGCGTGCCTTCGGGGTCGAGCCGGTCGAGTACGGCGACGGACTGATCGACCGGGTCCGGGTAGCCGCACCGAACGGCATCGACGCAGCCATCGACACGGTGGGCACCGACGAGGCCATCGACGTGTCTCTCGAATTGCTCACGGATCGAGCAAGATTGGTGACGACGGCAGCCTTCGGGCGGGCCTCGGCAGACGGGTTTTCGACCGTCGGTGGGCCGGCGAGCATGGAGCGTCGACGCCTCGCGTCGCCGGTGCTGCTGGAGCAGGCCGGTGCGGGGGTGTTCGAGGTGACGGTTGCCAAGACCTTCCCACTCGATGACGTCGCCAGGGCGCACGCCGAACTGCAGACGGCACACCCTCGCGGGAAGTTCGTCCTGATTCCCTGATTGTTCGGGTAACTTCACACCCTTTCTCCCGACCGATCAGTCGAACTCGGGTCAGACCAGGGGTGATCGGTCGGCATAAGGGGTGTGAGGTCTCGGCCGCTCGAGTCGTCAGGCATCGCGGGGTTGTCGGCCCGGCCGATATTGGCGGCGCTCAGGCGGTCCTGCGGCAGTTCGCTCGGAAGTCTCGTCCGTCTTCGAGGTCGAGGATTCTCGTTCGGCGGCCGATGCGCTCAACACGGTGCAGCTCGATTGGGATCGGCTCCGTGCTCAGGCTTGTCGGTTCAGCACTCGCGTTCCTACAACGCGATTTGGCATGGATGTGGATCGGACTGTCGGTCGGTCTACTGGCACGAGCTTTGTGGCCGTATCGCACTGCTTCCGAGGGACGCGAATCCGGCAAGAGCCCGCTGGTCGAAATCTCGGCCCGCCGGACCTAGTTTTCGTCTTCGCGGACCTTTTCAGTTAACGATCGGGTCTCGACACGACCGGGGCACTGCTGTGCAGGCTCTACGATTGTCGGCATGACTGCCGATCCGACTACGCCCGCACCGTCGACCAGCTCGGCGAACTGGAAGAGGCGGGGCATTCTCGTCGGAGCCGGCATCGTCCTGCTGTTGATCGCCTACTTCATCCTGGCAGCGTTCCTTCCGCGCTGGTGGAGTCTGCGGGTGGAGACCCTGGCCGACCGCACGTTCACCAAGGGCATTCTGTGGGGCCTGCTGTTCGGCATCGTCTGCACGTTCGCGCCGCTGGTGTTCTTCTGGAGCGCCTGGTCGGTTCGGAAGGGCAGGGCGGGCAAGCAATTGGCGATCGGCTCGGTCATCCTGGCCGTCGTCACGGCCATCCCGAACCTGTTGACGCTCACGATCGTTCTCGGAACCAGCAACGCCGCTCATGCCGGCGAACGCACCCTCGACACCAGCGCGCCTGGCTTCCGTGGTGCCACGGCACTCGGGGCCCTCATTGCCGTGGTTCTGTTTGCCTTGCTGGTGTTCGTGGTGGTCCGGCGGAAGCGTCGCCGCAGAGCTGCTGCTCTGTCGCAATAACTCTCAGGCGCTGCGCAGAGTGGTCGGTTGGGTGATGACGCGTATTCCCGGTTCCGGGTCGAAGCGATAGCCGGTTCCCCGGACCGTGGTGATCAGTCGACCGAACTGACCGAGTTTGGTGCGCACTCGGGAGAGGTGGACGTCGACACTGCGTCCGCCGTCGGAGGTGCCGAGTTCGGATCGTCCGACCACGACCCGAGGGTGCCGCGCCAGGTAGGCGAATATCTCGAACTCGGTGGGGGAGAGCCGAACGCTCCTGCCGCCGAGGATCACATCGCGGGCAGGCAGATCGATCACCAGGGGAGCGTTGAGATCGCTCACGCGTACATCGAAGCGCGTCAGGATCTTCGCGTGCGGGGCGTAGCTCTTGGCGGCGCTGCGGAGGGCATCGGCGAGTGCATGCAGTTGTGGGCGAGTCAGTCCCTGCAGGGACGCCGTGCCGGAATCGGAGATGCGGACGACGACGGTCGCTCCGGTGCTCATGATGGATAGCTCCTGTGGCAAGGGTGCTGCGGATGCTGGACGGATGGTCAGCGGGAGCGGCGACAGTTCTCGCTCACAGACACAGGCTCGTCGGCTATCGGCAGTTCCGCCAGGGATCCACTCACCGTGATCGCAACGGTTGACCCCGTGGCCGTCGACTCAGGATTTCGGCAACGTCATGATCTCTGCACCGTCGTCGGTGATGATCACGGTGTGCTCGCTGTGCGCGGTGAGGCAGCCCGTCGTGCTTCGTAGGGTCCAGCCGTCGGGGTCGGTGACGAGTTCGGCGGTGTCCTCCATGACCCACGGCTCGAGTGCCAACATCAAGCCGGGCCGTAGGCGGTAACCGCGGCCGGGCCGTCCGGAGTTGGAGACGTGGGGATCCTGGTGCATCGTCGAGCCGATGCCGTGACCGCCGAACTGCATGTTGATCGGGTAACCGGCAGCGCTGAGCACCGTGCCGATGGCGTGGGAGATATCGCCGATCTTGTTGCCCGGTCCAGCTGCTTCGATTCCTGCAGCCAACGCACGTTCGGTGGCGTCGATCATCGAGAGAGCCCTGGCGGGCTTGTTCTCACCCACGACGAAACTCATGGCCGAATCCGCCGCGACGCCGCCGAGGATCACGGCCAGGTCCAGCGTCAGCAGATCGCCGTCGGCCAGCGCATAGTCGTGTGGAAGGCCGTGCAGCACAGCATCGTTGACGGAAGTGCAGATGTAGTGACCGAACGGACCGCGGCCGAAGGACGGCGCATAGTCGACGTAGCAGGACGTCGCCCCGGCTCCTTCGATGATGTCCTTGGTCCACTGATCGATCTCGAGCAGGTTGGTGCCGACTGTGGCGCGTTCGCGGACGGTCCGGAGAATTCCGGCCACCAGAGCGCCGGATTCGCGCGCGAGGGGGATCTTGGTGGGGGGAAGAATTTCGATCATGTGGAGCCTTTCGCCGTGTGCCGAACAACGATACCGGTATAAGTATTGGTGACGAGCCCGACGGCACGCATAGCCGTGAGCTGGATCGTGCGACGCTGTCTGTCGTGTCTGCTCATCCTCTCGACGACCCCGTTCGCAATTCCCTCGAGGGCCCACTTTCGCGGTTCGCGGTCCGGCGCGGACGGATCATGCGCGCCGATCCTGCGGTGTCTCCGTTTCTGGTGCACCCCGACGTCCTCGAGCCCAAGGACTGGGACGACATCGCTGCGCTGTTCGGCCGACGAACCGTCGTCGGGCTGAACGGCCCGGAACGCGCACTGCCCGAGGGGTGGTCGCACCTGGAGACCTTCGGTCTGGTGCAGCTCGTCGGCACGCACCTCGAGACGCGGCCCTTCGCCGAGGCGGTGGAGCTGACAGCAGCGGACGTCCCGGAGATGCTCGATCTGGTGGGCCGCACCGAGCCCGGGCCGTTCCTGCCCCGCACCATCGAACTCGGCACGTACCTCGGTGTTCGACGCGATGGCGCGCTGATCGCGATGGCAGGCGAGCGCATGCATCCACCGGGGTGGACGGAGATCAGTGCCGTCTGTACCGACCCGGCGTTCCGTGGGCAGGGGTTGGCCACCGACCTGGTTCGAGCGGTCGGCCACGGTATTCGCGCCCGCGGCGAGGAGCCGTTCCTGCATGCGTCGGACGCGAACGTGCGCGCCATCGAGCTCTATCTCTCCATTGGATTCGAGTTGCGTCGTACCTCGCGTCTGACATTGGTTCGAACGCCCGCGCCGAAGCCCCAGGGTTCTGTCTGAGCGAACGCACCGTCTAGAACGGCGGCTCGGCAGTGTCTTCGGCTGTGGGTTCTGTTTCGGGGTCGCGGTTGTCGGGTGGGTTGGGGTAGGCGATGTGGCCGGATCGTTTCGGTGTGGTGGGGATGTGTGGTCTGAGGTCGTTGCCGAGGATGGGTACGGATGTGGAGTTGGTGGGCAGGGTGATTCGGGTGGTCTTGGATGTCGATGTCCACAGGATCGCTCCGCCGGGGAGCATGACGGCTGTCCAGTAGCCGGCGGTTTTGACGGAGTGGTGGTAGTCGCAGAGGCATTGGAGGTTGTTGACGGTGGTCCAGCCGCCGCCGCGTGGGTTGGCGTGGTCGAAGGCCACGATGTGGTCGAGTTGGCAGCGTGCGGCGGGTCGGTGGCAGCCGGGGAAGCGGCAGTGTTTGTCTCGCAGGCGGACGGCTGCGGTGGTGAGGGCGTCGGGTCGGTAGATCAGGGCGCGGTCGGTGAGCGGGTCGCGGGTTACTGATTTTCCGAGAGTGGGGTCTGCGGCGATGGCGGCTTCGAGCGCTGCGGCGAGGGAGGCGTTGCCGAGGTAGAGGCCTGAGGGTGTGCGGTTTGCGGGTGTGTGGCCTGCAGTGGGGATCGTTCGGTTGTTCGGCCGGATTGCCGAGCGTAGGTCGAGTGCTCTCATGTTGTGGGCGGGATGTCTGATGTCGTCCAGGTCGAGGGCAGAGCTGTGCCGTGTGCCCCGGCCGACGGGGGTGTGGGTGCAGAACAGGGCTGCGGCGGAGGTCAGTGATCCCAGGCGACGCTGGCGTGGATTGTCGCTGGCGGCAGTGGCAGCGTCGGTCGGGCCTGTTCCCGGTTCCGGGCCTCGGGCTGACGTCGCCCCGGATGCCGAGGAGTCGGATGGTGTTGTGGGAGAGTGTGATTCCGAACAGTTCGATGTGATATCAGGTGCCGGTGGTGTCTGTCCCGCAGGTGATAGTGACGCTGAAGCCGGTTCAGGCGAAGCAGCGACGTCAGGGCCGGTGGCCGATGTTGCCTGAGCGGGAGGGTCGATCACTGGCGTCCCTGCGCGTGTCGCTGCGTGCTTCCGAACAGGATCGGTGTCTGGGTCGGGAGTTGCCGGCGGGTCGGTCGCAGGTGCGGGTATGGACTCGTCGTTCTCCTCGGCATCGCCGGTCTCGCCGGTCTCGTCGACCTCATCTGAGAGTGTCTCTGGTGACTCTGGTGACTCTGGTGACTCTGGTGCCGGTGCCGGTGCCGGTGCCGGTGCCTGTGGTGGCGCTGGTGCCGATGCGGGTGCTGCTGGTTCCGGTGTTGGTGTC
This sequence comes from Rhodococcus sp. IEGM 1372, assembly GCF_030056835.1. NCBI lineage: Bacteria > Bacillati > Actinomycetota > Actinomycetes > Mycobacteriales > Nocardiaceae > Rhodococcus > Rhodococcus sp. IEGM 1372. Next base: position 19,550 of record NZ_JASHKS010000044.1, read on the forward strand.
GAGGTGTTCCCCGGCGCAGGTGCAGGTGCACTTGCCGGGGTCGGTTCGGTCGAGGAATCTGTCGCCGCCCTCGAGTCCGCTTCCGACCCATTTCCCTCGTCAGCATCCGCAGCCGAGTCTGCAGCCAAGCCCAAGCCCAAGCCCGCGTCTTCGTCCTTCTCTGTTTCCGTTTCGGGTTCTGTTGCAGCCGATGCCTTCTCGCTGTCCGAGCGTCGTTCCCATTGCCCGGTCTCCGGGTTCTGCACAGCGAGTCCGAGTTTCTCGGCGAGGGTCACTGCTTCGGTGAGCAGGATCTGCCAGTGACTGTTGCGTGCCAACTCTCGTGCGAGATCCGGGTCGATGGAACCGTGCCCGGCCAGATAGGCCGGGTTGGCGAGTAGTCCGATGAGGGTGGCGATGTCGACGGTGATCATCGTGAGCGGCACCCGCCGATCCGGCAGCACTGCCTCGGTTTTGGGGCAGTCGGTGCGTTGGCACAGGCATGCCAGTCGGGGTTCGCCGTGCATGCGGGCCATGAATGCATCGCACAGGCGTTCTTTCTTCCCGCGCGGGTCTTTGGGGCAGAGGGTGTCGGCCATCTCCTCGAGCAGTTGCCATGCGGCGGCGGCTTCGGGGGCGGTCAGCTCGGCTCGGATGCGGGCGAGTTCTCCGGCGGGGCTGTAGGTGACGGTGCGGAATTTCTTCGCGAACTCCCGCAACGCGGCGGCTTCCTCCGGTGCAACGCGCAGCAGGATGTCCCAGATCGCCTGCTCGAGCGGGCCCGGGGACGACCTCCGCGCCGCCTCGACCACCTCGGCTTCGACCGACCTGACGATGTCGTCGGAGAGATTGTCGAGGATTCGGCATACCGTCCGCACCCGCGCGAGATCGATCTCACCGGTCTCGAACGTGGTCTTCACCTGGGGAAGCCGGGTATGCAGGGCGACGCCGACGGAGACATACGCTTCGGCGACGGTCGCCGAGCAGCCCAACGCCACTGACATCTCCGTGCGCCCGTATCGGCTGTAATGCTCGTGCTTGGCGTCCCGCGCGATCCAGTCGCAGTGCACGCGATAGCAGGCGGTGATCTTGCGGGCCGCCTGCCGATTCTCCTCACGCGCGGCAGCGGTCAACGCCTCCAATGACACGGTCGGTATTGCACCCATTTTTTCACCCCCCGGTGAGCCGAAACAAGAACGCCTGTTCGAACAAGAAGAAGACTAACCGGACCCACCGACAGGTTTCGATAACCGCTGTTGCGGGCCATGACCTGGACGCTTATCGTTACCTGTGCGAATAAATGGCGATGTCATCTACGACGATGGACCGGTCCGTCTCGACGAGGCAGGCGTCACTCTGAGGTACTACTACTTCCCCTTCGCCACGAAGAAGTTCGTACCGTACGACAGGATTCGCGCCGTAGACACCGCCGTCCTCGGCAACTGGAACGGTCGTTGGCGTCTGTGGGGTGCGTCGACAATCGATCAGTGGCTCCCGCTGGACGTGATGCGTCCCAAGAAGGACACTGCAGTGGTGCTGACTCTCCGCCGCATCTCGCCGGTCTTCACCCCCGACGACCCGGACCAGGTTGCCCATCTGATTCGCGAGCGCATGACCCCACGGGCGTGACGCGCCCCGACGAGCGGTTCACACTCGCCAGCGAACGCACATTTCTCGCCTGGCTGCGAACCTCTCTCGGCCTGCTCGCCGGCGGAATCGCGATCGTCCACCTGGTTCCTGATTTCAGTACCGGGTGGGTTCGGACGGCGCTGGGCCTGATTCTGATCGGTCTCGCTGCGGCGGCACCGATCATCGGTCTGCGACGGTGGATGCGCGTTCGCGACGCCCTCGAAAGTGGTGCACCGATGCCCGAGTCACGAGATCTGTGGATCTTCGCTGTAGGTATCGGGTCCGTGGCGGTACTGGCGGCAGTGGTCACGGTTCTGGGGATCCAGTAGCAGCCCAGGAGTGGAGCCTGCGGAACGACCCGTGGGGCAGGAGTGGAGCCTGCGGAACGACCCTTGGGGTACGCCGCGAACCACCACAGGTGCACAATCGAAGAACTAGGACGACCAACGACAGGAGTTCGGCGTGGCGCAGGGTCTCAAGCTGGGGTACAAGGCATCGGCGGAGCAGTTCGGACCGCGGGAGTTGGTCGAGCTCGGTGTGCTCGCCGAGCAGCACGGTATGGATTCGGCGACGGTCAGCGATCACTTCCAGCCGTGGCGGCACGAGGGTGGCCACGCGCCGTTCTCGCTGGCATGGATGACGGCGGTCGGGGAACGGACGAACACGATCCAGCTCGGCACCTCGGTACTGACGCCGACGTTCCGCTACAACCCGCCGGTCATCGCTCAGGCGTTCGCGACGATGGGCTGCCTGTACCCCGGACGCATCATGCTGGGTGTGGGCACCGGAGAGGCGCTCAACGAGATCGCGACCGGATTCACCGGCGAATGGCCGGAGTTCAAGGAACGATTCGCGCGCCTGCGTGAGTCGGTGCGGTTGATGCGTGAGCTGTGGCTCGGCGACCGCGTCGACTTCGAGGGCGAGTACTACACCACCAAGGGCGCGTCGATCTACGACGTCCCCGAGGGCGGTATCCCGGTCTACATCGCGGCCGGCGGACCCGTGGTGGCGCGGTACGCAGGACGTGCGGGCGACGGATTCATCTGCACGTCGGGCAAGGGCATGGAGCTCTACACCGACAAGCTGCTTCCGGCCGTCGAAGAGGGCGCGGGCAAGGCCGAGCGCGACGCCGGCGAGATCGACAAGATGATCGAGATCAAGATCAGTTACGACACCGATCCCGAACTGGCGCTGGAGAACTGCCGTTTCTGGGCACCGCTGTCACTGACGCCCGAGCAGAAGCACTCGATCGACGATCCGATCGAGATGGAGAAGGCCGCCGACGAGCTTCCGATCGAGCAGGTCGCCAAGCGCTGGATCGTCGCATCGGACCCGGACGAGGCAGTGGAGAAGGTCAAGCAGTACACCGATGCCGGCCTGAATCACTTGGTGTTCCACGCGCCCGGGCACGATCAGAAGCGGTTCCTGGAGCTGTTCGAGAAGGACCTGGCCCCGCGCCTGCGCAAGCTCGGCTGATTCCCGAAGAGACTAGAGATCGGCCGCGAGTGCGAACAATCGCATGTCGCGGTCGGTCCGGGTCTCGTATTCGCCGTAGACCTCGACCATTGCGTCGAACTGCCGGTAGATGCGAGCCTTCTCGTCGCCGGTGATCCGGGTGGCCGTCACCGGAATCTTCTTGCCGCCGATGGCCACCACGGCCTTCGGGTCGGCGAGGAGGTTCGACGTCCACGCCGGGTGGTGCTGCTGACCGAAATTGGATCCGACGACGTAGATCTTGTCGCCCTCCCGGTAGTACAGCAGCGGACTCGTCCTGGGCTTGCCGGACTTGCGGCCGGTGGTGGTCAGTAGCACCACCGGAGCCGCGATCGGCCCGAGGACGGTGAAGCGGCCGTCGGATTTGGTCAAGAGCCACCGGTCGACGCCTGCGAGGTTCCGGATTACCCACGAACCGGGCTTCGTCGACGCGAACTTCACGGCGGGCTTGCGGATGAACGATGTTTCGCTGCCCCAGCGCACATCTGGGAACGGTGATTCGGCCATGGTTCATGGGACAACCCGACCGCGCCCGGTGTCAACACCCCACCCACTAAGCTGGCGGGCATGGCTGAGCCCAGCGGCACCGACGCGTCGGACATGTATCCATCGAGCATCTACATCGCGTCACCGGAAGGGGACACCGGGAAGTCGACCATCGCGCTCGGTGTGCTGCAGATGCTCGCCGCTTCCGCGGCCCGGGTGGGGGTGTTCCGTCCCATTGCTCGGTCGACCGACGAGCCCGATTACATCCTCGAGTTGCTCGTCGAGCACACCACCGCAGATCTGACGTACGAGCAGTCGCTCGGTGTCACGTACGAGCAGGTGCACGCCGATCAGGATGCAGCGCTCAGTGAGATCGTCAATCGGTATCACGAGGTGGCGTCCCAGTGCGACGCCGTGGTGATCGTGGGCAGTGATTACACCGACGTCGGCAGCCCCAGCGAACTCGGCTTCAATGCGCGCATCGCGGTCAATCTCGGTGCCCCCGTGTTGCTTGCGCTGCGCGGGTCCGGTCGCACGCCCGACGAGATCGCGCAGTTGGCCACTCTGTGCCAGGGCGAACTGCGTCAGCATCATGCCCACCTGGCTGCGATCGTGGCGAACCGTTGCGCCCCCGAGGATCTCGATGCTGTCACCGACGCGTTGGCGTCGGTCGGCGTGCCCGCGTGGTCTCTGCCGGAGATTCCGCTCCTCGTCGCGCCGACGATGGCGGAACTGCTCGAGGCGGTGGACGGCAAATTGTACTCCGGTGATTCGTCGCTGCTGCAGCGAGAAGCATTGCGGGTCATGGTCGGTGGTATGACGGCCGAGCATATCCTCGAACGCCTCACCGAGGGCGTCGTCGTCATTGCACCGGCAGACCGATCCGACGTATTGCTCGCCCTCGTCAATGCGCATGAGGCGGAGGGCTTTCCGTCTCTCGCCGGCATCATCATGAACGGCGGCATCGAACCCCATCCGGCGATCGCTCGTCTGGTCGCGGGCCTCGGCCCCCGATTGCCGATCCTGACCACCGAGCTCGGCACCTTCGATACCGCGTCTGCTGCAGCGCAGACGCGCGGCCGCGTGGCGGTGGGTTCGCAGCGCAAGGTGGACACCGCGCTCGGCCTGATGGAACAGCGGGTCGACGCGAAAACTCTTCTGGAGCGGCTCGACATCGCCATTCCCACCATCACGACCCCGCAGATGTTCGAGTACCAGCTGATCCACCGGGCGCGCGCCGATCGCAAGCACATCGTGCTCCCCGAGGGCGGCGACGATCGCATCCTCCGGGCTGCCGGACGTCTGCTGCAGCGTCAGGTTGCGGACCTGACGATCCTCGGCGAGGAAGGCCCCATTCGACGACGCGCATCGGAACTGGGCGTCGACCTCGACAGTGCGTTGGTTCTCGACCCCAAGAACTGCGACTACGCCGAGGACTTCGCGGCCGAGTACACCGAGCTGCGCAAGCACAAGGGCATGACGATCGACCGTGCCCGCGAGATCATGGCCGACATCTCGTACTTCGGAACGATGATGGTGCACAAGGGAATTGCCGACGGTATGGTCTCCGGTGCCGCGCACACCACCGCACACACCATCAAGCCGTCGTTCGAGATCATCAAGACGACCGAGGGCGTGTCGACGGTGTCGTCGATCTTCCTGATGTGCCTGTCCGATCGTGTTCTCGCCTACGGTGACTGCGCAGTCGTGCCCGACCCGACGGCCGAGCAGCTCGCCGACATCGCCGTGTCCTCGGCGCAGACCTCGGCCCAGTTCGGGATCGAACCACGGGTGGCCATGCTGTCGTACTCCACCGGCGAATCCGGTTCCGGAGCGGACGTCGACAAGGTGCGGCAAGCCACAGCACTTGTGCGCGAACGCAATCCGGAACTGCTTGTGGAAGGTCCGATCCAGTACGACGCGGCGATCGAACCGTCCGTCGCCGCGTCGAAGTTGCCCGATTCCGACGTGGCAGGCCGAGCGACGGTGTTCATCTTCCCGGACCTCAACACCGGCAACAACACCTACAAGGCCGTCCAGCGCAGCGCCGGTGCGGTTGCCGTCGGCCCCGTTCTGCAGGGCCTGCGCAAGCCGGTCAACGACCTCTCGCGCGGTGCGCTGGTCGAGGACATCGTCAACACCGTCGCCATCACTGCGATTCAGGCGCAGGGGATTGCCGCCGCAGCCGATCAGGAGGGCAAGTGAGCATCCTCGTCGTCAACTCCGGTTCGTCCTCGGTCAAGTTCCAACTCGTCGACCCTGGCTCCGGAGAGTCCGTGGCCACTGGGCTCGTCGAGCGCATCGGTGAATCCGACGGCCGAGTCGAACTCGACTATCGGGGTGAGAGTGTCGAGCGAATCCAGCACATCGACGACCACGGTGCCGGTCTGGCGCTGGCGTTCGAGATGCTCGCCGACGCAGGCGTCGAACTGGAGGCGGTCACCGCGGTCGGGCATCGTGTCGTCCACGGCGGGACCGTGTTCTACCGGCCGACGATCATCGACGACGCCGTCGTGCAGCAGATCTCGGACCTGAGTAGTCTTGCACCACTGCACAATCCGCCGAACGTGCTGGGCATCGAGGTCGCCAGGAAGCAGCTGCCGAACGTGCCGCACGTGGCAGTGTTCGACACCGCCTTCTTCCACTCCCTGCCCGACGCGGCCGCGACCTACGCCATCGACGCGACCGTCGCCGCCGAGCACGACATCAGGCGCTACGGCTTCCACGGCACCTCGCACCACTACGTCTCGGACCAGGTGGCGCAGTTCCTGGAACGCGATCTCGCGGAGCTGAATCAGATCGTGCTGCACCTGGGCAACGGAGCCTCGGCCTCGGCGGTCGCCGGCGGCAAGGCGGTCGACACCTCGATGGGACTGACTCCCCTCGAAGGTCTGGTGATGGGTACCCGCAGTGGGGATATCGACCCCGGGGTGATTCTGCATCTGCGTCGCAGCGCAGGCATGAGCGTCGACGACATCGATGCCCTGCTCAACCGTCGCTCCGGGTTGATCGGACTGTCCGGGGTCAACGATTTCAGGCAACTGCAACAGCGGATCGACGACGGCGACGCCTCCGCACGCTTGGCATACGACGTCTACATCCACCGTCTGCGCAAGTACATCGGTGCGTACATGATCGGGCTGGGCCGGCTCGATGTCATCACGTTCACAGCCGGTGTCGGCGAGAACGCCGCAGCAGTGCGCGCCGATGCCCTGGCAAATCTCGAGGGCTTCGGCATCGAGATCGACCCAGAGCGTAATGCGGTGCGCAGCAAGCAGGCTCGGGTGATTTCCACCGACTCGTCGACCGTCACGGTGCTGGTGGTGCCCACCAACGAGGAGCTGGCGATCGCTCGGGCAGCGGACAGCCTGGTACGCAGTTAGAACAGCGAACGCGGCCGAATGGCGTTCGCCAGGTCCACCAACGAGAAACGGTGGGCGCGATCGGTGGCGTTGCGGGCCAGTGCCCTCAGGCCCTTCTCGGTGCCGCGCCGCAACCCGTCCTCGGTGAACGGGACACTGAGAATGGGTTCTCGCTCGGCGGTGGCGGCGTGGCCGGAGACGATCCAGTCCAGCGCCATCGCCAGTACCAGTGTCCGCATCTGCAGCGCCCGGCTCTCGGCTTTGGGCAGCAACGCCACTCGCCGTGCAGCAGAACGGAAATCGGCCTCGGACAGCTCCGCTCGCGAGCGGTCCATCAGCAGTGTCAGCACGCTTGTCATGCGCGCCATCGAGTAGTGCCGAGAACTGATCGGCACCTGATCCAACGCTGCGATTGCCCCGGTCTGATCGCCGCGCCGCTGCAACTGCCGGGCCAAGCCGAACGCCGAGCTCACGATGCCGCGGTTGGTCCGCCACACCGCTCGATACAGTCCCTCGGCGCGGGCCCGCCACTTCTCGGCTTCCTCGCCGTTGCCCGCAGCCACATGACCGAGCAATTCCGAGGTGGCTCCGAGAGCGAGCTTGGGTGCGAGTTCGCCGGGCATCGCCCCGAGTACGTTGTCGAAACTCGTGAACGCAGAATCGTATTCGTGATGCAGCAGCGCGATCAGGCCTGCGTACCACTGCACTCGCCACGGATCCGCGGTGTGGTCGGTCGACTGCACCTTGGCCAGAATGTCGGTTGCTTCGACGACGTTCCCCAGATCCAGATGGGCCTTGACCTCGGCGAGTGTGATCTCGAGGCTCAGTTCCACGGGACTGGAGGACCCTGCGGAACGGCTCGATTCGGCTCCGGCGGTGACGCGTTCGATGCCGTTGCGTTTGGCGTGCTGCAGCGAGTCCAGGGTCTGTCGAGGTTCGACGTGTACGGCCGCCGCCAGTAGCGGCGCGCTCGGGTCGTTGGGGTCCACCAGCGGAACCGGAAGCGCAGCAACCACTTCCGCGGCCGTCATTCGTTCGTGCCGTACCGTACCGTCCACATAGGTGTCGGTTCGTCCCACCGACTGCTCGGTGCCGAAGGTCGTACGCGGCGGGCTGAACACCGTCGACAGTCCCGGCCGCTCGACACCCGTCCTGATGGCCAGAATCTCACGCAGCACACCGGTGGCCTGCCCGGCGAACTCGTCCGCGGATCGGAACCGTCGAGTGGGATCCTCGTGTGTCGCGCGCAGCAACAGTCGATGCAGCGACGGAAACTGCTGTAGCACTTCGGATTCCTCGACCGACGGGAGGCCGTCGAGGTACTTGCCGTTCTTCGACGGCATGTCCAGGGTCAACACCGCCAGCGTGCGGCCGACCGTGAAGATGTCCGACGCCACCGTCGGTCCCGTCTTGACGATCTCCGGTGCCTGGTAGCCCACCGTGCCGTACAGGTAGCCGTAGTCCTCGATACCCGCGACCGCACCGAGGTCGATGAGTTTGATCTGGTCGTCGGAGACCATGATGTTCTCGGGCTTGAGGTCGTTGTAGACCAGTCCGATCGAATGCAGATAGCCCAGGGCCGGAAGCACTTCGAGGACATAGGCCAGTGCTTGCTCGACGGGTAGGCGTGCGCCGTCGCCGCACGAGGTGAGGATGTCGCGCAGTGACCGGCCGCCGACGTATTCCATGACGATGAAGCCGACGGTCGACCCGTCGCTGCGGGGTTGCTCGACGAAGTTGTAGATCTTCACCACGCCGGGATGGGCGACCTCGGCGAGGAACTGCCGCTCGGCGACCGCGACGGCGTGGGCCTCTTCGTCACCGAAATGCAGCAGTCCCTTGAGCACCACCCAGCGGTCGCTGACGTTGCGGTCGATGGCGAGGTAGATCCAGCCGAGTCCGCCGTGCGCGATGCAGCCCTGCACGTCGTACTGGCCGACCACGCGATCGCCGGGTTCCAGCAAGGGAGTGAAGTCGAACGTTGCGCCGCAGTGCGGGCAGATGCCCATCGCCACGTCGGGCTCGCCCGGTTCACTGCGGCCCACCTTGGCGTTGCACTTCCAACAGAACCGCTTATGCTGCGGCACCGTCGGATCCGACATCACGGCCGTGGCAGGATCGACCGGTTCGACGCGAGGCACTTCCACCAGACCGCCGCCGAGTCGCCGCCGAATCCCGGTGCTGCGCGATCGACCGGATCGCGACCGACCCGTCTTGGAGCGGGTGGAAGCGGAGTGTGACGCATTCGATGGCGGGGTTCGATCGTCGACCGGTGACCGGGAAACGGCCTGAGTTCGCTCGACGCCGTCCGTTTCCGAGACTGCTTGCGTTCTCGACACTGCCCGGGTGCGCTCGCTGTCGTCGGTGCGCGAGACCGCCTGCGTTCGCTCCGCCGGGGCGGTTGCCTGCTGTTCGTCGTCGTCCATATTCCGAGGCCCCTAATCGCTGTACGACGCGCTGGGCGGACCGGGGGAGGGGCCGAGGACGGTCAGCCACCGGTTGTAGATGCGATTCCACGTGCCGTCGGAGCGGATGCGTGCCAACGTTCCGTTGACGAACCGCACCAGATCCTCGTTGTTCTTGTTGATTCCCACCCCGTACGGCTCCGGGCTCAGGCTGTCGCCGACGATCTCGAGGTACGGATCCTGTGCTGCGAGACCTGCGAGGATCGCGTCGTCGGTGCTGACGGCGTCGACCTGCCGTTGTTGCAGCACCACAAGGCAATCCGACCACATCGGAACCGTCACCACGGTCGCGGCGGGCTGGACGCGCTGGAGGCGTCGCAGCGACGTGGTGCCCTCCACGGCGCACACCCGCTTGTTCGCCAGGTCCTCGACGCCGCGGATGCCCGACCCCTGAACCACCAGAACACGGTGCTGCGCTTGGAAGTACACGGTGGAGAACTGGACGTCCTTGCGGCGAGCGCACGTGATGGTCATGGTCTTGACCACCATGTCCACCGAAGAATTCTGCAGAGCTTCGAGCCGCTCCGCGGAGGTGAGGATACGGAAGTCCAACCGGTTGGGGTCGCCGAACAGGTCTCGTGAGACCTCCCGTGCGATGTCTACATCGAAGCCGACCAGTTGCCCGGTCATCGGGTCGCGGAAGCTGAAAAGGTTGCTGCCCGTGTCCAGTCCGACGACCAAGCGGCCCTTGGCGCGCAGTGCGTCGACGGTCGGTTGTGGCGGCGGCGGAACATCGGTGCCGGTAGCCAGTGGTCGCAGACTGGCGGTGGGGCGGGCGCACTCGTCGTCGGCTGGGCTCTCGGTGGGCCGCGCGGCGACGGAAGCGCCTTCCGGCAGCGGCGGTTCGGTGAACGTGGTGTCGACCTGCGGCGCAGAGCTCTCGGGCGGTGCGCAGCCGACCAACAGGGCGGTGACCAGGATGCCGACGGCGAGTAGACGTTTCACAGGTACTCCCGCAGTCTCGGGAACAGGCCGACGCCGAAGGCAACCGACGCGACGACGGTGAGCACGTACGCGCCGTTCGACAGCCCGGACAGCACCCATACCGATCGGTCGATGTTGGACCGCAGTTCGCTTCGCGCATTCTCGATTCCGTCGACCAGAACGCTGTCCAGTGCGGTGAACGCGGCCGCGGAATCGGACTCGCCGGTGCCGGTGGCAATGGAGACCGCACCGTTGAAATCGCCGACCTCGAGGGCAGAATCGATTCTGGAATGCGAGACCGACCACGTGTTCAGTGCATCGATCACCGCGGTGTCGCCCTGGAACATCTCCGTGAGCCGAGAGACGTTCGCGTCGAACGACTGTCCGTAATCCTGGCCGCCGCCGCGACGGGCGAGGTCGAGAGTTTCGTCCGCTCTGGCCTGCTGCGCCAGAATGAAACCCGTCGTGTAGGACTTCAGCGGAGACACGCCGCGGTCGATCGCGCGATCGGTGGCGATCGAGGAAATCAGTCCCACCACCAGCATCCATCCGAGCAGGCCGGCGACAGCGACTGTGGCAGCGAGGAATCCGACGTTCAACGTGCGGCGAGTGGTCCGCGACAGGTACCACTGGGCCACGCCGGTCATCAGCAACAGGAACACCAGCGAGCCGATCGCGAACAGCGGCGGACTGGTGAATCGTTCCTGATCGGCCGACACCCGAGACGCCTGCTCGGTGTACAACTTCTCGGCCAGCGGCAGCAAAGTCGTCTGCATCATCGTCGACGCCTCGCCGAGATACGCCGCGCCCACCGGATTTCCGCTGCGGTTGTTGGCTCGCGCCGTCTCGACCAGACCGCTGTACACCGGTAACCCGGCGGCGATCTGCGTCAGCACCGCGCTGGTGGCCGCGTCGTTCTCGGCGACCCCGGCCGAGGCCGCGATCAGCTCGGACGACGCCTCGCCGAGCGCCTGCGAGTAGCGCTCGCGCACCTCCGGCGGCTCGAGACCGCCGGCGATGAAGGCGGTGGCCGCAGCCGCATCCGCCACCGACAGTGCCCCGTACAGATTCTGTGCCGAGTTCGCGAAGGGCTCGGTCCGCACCAACAGGGTGCCGAGGGTGTCGACCCGATCGGTCACGGCCGTGGACGCGAGATTTCCGACCGTCAACGCCAAGAACACCAGCGCGGTTCCCATCGCGACCAACCGCGCAGGCGTCGAACGCATCGTGTATCGAACCGGCGGCTTGCCTGCAGCGGCACCGACGTGTGTAGCCGTTGTCGGGGGGACGGCAGCGGAGGGGGTAATGCCGGCCGCGATCACGCACCCGAGCATATAAGCAGGGGGACCGTACTGCAGCCACTACAGCGCAGTCACTACAGAAGGATGATTCCCCTACGCTGGAGAGCATGCGTGGTGACGGGGACGGTTGGGTGATCGGTGCGGACGGTTCTCGGCACTGGGGAAAGCACGGTGCCGCCGGACTGTTGCTGCGTGCACCGTCGAACGGGCCGTCGAACACCGGGGAGCCGATGGTGCTGCTGCAGCACCGAGCGTTGTGGAGCCACCAGGGCGGAACCTGGGCACTACCCGGCGGAGCTCGCGATTCCCACGAGAGCACCGCGCACGCGGCGGTGCGCGAGGCCAACGAAGAAGCCGGTATCTCCGACGAACAGGTCAGGGTGCGCAGCGAGCGCGTCACCGCCAGTGTCGAGAGCGGCTGGTCGTACACCACCGTCGTCGCCGATACCGACCACCCTCTGACCACCGTGCCCAACGGCGAGAGCACCGAACTTCGCTGGGTGCCGGAGTCGATCGTCGACGAACTCCCGTTGCACCCGGGTTTCGCGTCCAGTTGGCCGTCGCTGCGCACCGTGCCGCTGCGGGTGCTGCTCGACACCGCCAACGTGCTCGGCTCGCGACCGAACGGATGGTGGAAGGACCGCGCCGGATCGACCGGTGCACTGCTGACCTCGCTCGCCGAGACGCTGCCGCGCACCGTCGAACTGCCGAGCGGTCAGTACGGCTGGCTCACCTGCATCGAGGCCGTGCTCGAGGGCCAGGCCAGGGACGCGATCGTCGACGACCCCCGCACCCGGACGATTCTCGCCGACGGCAGCGGCGACGACACCCTCGCCGACCAGGCCCACCGGGGCGGAGACCTGACGGCGATGGTCACCGCCGACCGCGGGCTACGCGATCGGCTGCCGGAATCGGTGCAGGTCCTGACGCCGTCGTCGGTTCTCGCGTGGCTGTAGTTCTAAGCCTGTAGCGCCTGAACCAACGAACGAGCGGCCGCCTGCGGGTCCCTGGCCTCGGTGATGGCGCGAACCACCACGATGCGGTCGGCACCGGCTGCCTTGACCTGATCCACGTTGGTCGCGTCGACGCCGCCGATGGCGAACCACGGCCGCTCCGGTAGCGCGTCCGCAGTTGCCCGCAGAGCCTCGAGCCCCGCGGCCGAGCGGTTGGGCTTGGTGGGCGTCGGCCACACCGGACCGACGGCGAAGTAGTCGACGCCGTCCTCGATCGCGGCGAGCGAGGACTGAGCGCGGTTCTGCGTCGAGCGCCCGATCACCACGTCCGGGCCGAGGATCTGCCGCGCGTAGTGCACCGGTAGATCACCCTGACCGAGGTGCAGCACATCCGCTCCCGATGCCAACGCCAGATCCGCGCGATCGTTGACCGCCAACAGCGCCCCGTGCCGCTTGGTCGCGGCGAGCAGAATCGCCAGCGCAGCGAGCTCGTCCTTGGCCTCGAGGGGGCCGAACTCGCGCTCGCCTGCGGAGTTCTTGTCGCGCAGCTGGATTATGTCGACGCCACCGGACAACGCGGCCTCGGCGAACTGCGCGAGATCGCCCTTGTCGCGCCTGGCATCGGTACACAGGTACAGGCGAGCGGACGCAAGACGCTCACGGGGAGTCTGATTGCGGGCGGTCTGAGATGGATGCACAAAGCGAACTGTATTCTCATGGTGGCCGCCACCGACGACGGAGTGGCCGAGAAATCGCGGGAGTCCCGGGGATCGTGGGGCTGAGAGTGGGTTCGCCGCCCTTACCGTCAATACCTGAACCCGATCATGCGGGCGCAGGGAGTGAGGACGTGAATCGCGTGTACATCGTCGTTATCGGCGGAGGCGTCATCGGGTTGTCGACGGCGCTGCGCCTGGCCGAGGACGGTCATCGGGTCGTCGTGCACGATCCCGCGCTGGGAAAAGGCGCGTCGTGGGTCGCGGGCGGAATGCTGGCACCGTTGTCCGAGGGTTGGCCCGGCGAACACGAACTGCTGCATCTCGGTGCCGCGTCGTTGGCGCGCTGGCCGGAATTCGCCCGACGCCTTCCCGGCCCCTCGGTGTTCTCCGCAGCAGGATCGGTGACGGTTGCCCTCGACTCCGCCGATGCGGCCGACCTACGCACCATCGCCGAGTGGGTGGGCGAGCAGGGACACGAACTCGAGATTCTGGGACGGGCGCAGCTGCGTGAGCTCGAACCTGCTCTGGCGCAGAACATTCGACTGGGCCTGCTGGCTCCGACCGAACTGTCGGTGGACAATCGGATGCTGATCGCCGCGCTCGAGCAGGGATGTCTGGACGCGGGCGTCGAGTTCGTGGCTAGCTCGGTCGACGCACTTCCCGACGCCGATCAGGTGGTCCTGGCCGCTGGTTCTCGCTGTTCCGCACTGTGGCCGACACTGCCGGTCCGGCCGGTGAAAGGCGAGATCCTGCGGCTGCGTCGTAGGCCCAGCGCCGCACCGCCGCCGCACCGCACCATTCGCGGAACCGTGCACGGACGTCCGATCTACCTGGTGCCACGCGGTGACGGATTGGTCGTCGGCGCAACACAATACGAATCCGGTGAGGACACCCAGGTCACCGTCGCCGGGGTACGAGACCTCATCGCCGACGCCGAACGACTCATGCCGAGCATCGGCGAATACGAGTTGTACGAAACCGCTGCCGGCCTACGGCCGATGAGCCCGGACGGACTCCCGATCATCGGCAGACTCGCCGAGAACGTCGTCGTCGCCACCGGACACGGCCGCAACGGCATCCTGCTCGCGCCCATCACCGCCGACGCTGTCGCCGCGCTGATCTCCGGTGACGCCCTGCCCGAGGCGAAAGCAGCCACACCCGAACGCTTTGCACACATCGAGAGGACACCATGACACAGGTCGCGATCGGCATCACTGTCAACGGCGAGGACCACCTGCTCACCGAGGACATGACCATGCGTCGGCTGCTCGAATTCCTGGGCCTGCCCCAGAAGGGTATCGCCGTCGCCGTCGACGGAGCGGTGCTGCCCAAGAGTCGCTGGGACACCACCAGCGTCGAAAAGGGTTGGACCATCGACGTTCTCACGGCGGTTCAGGGTGGCTGAACAACTGGTCATCGCCGATCGCACCTTCACCTCCCGGCTCATCACCGGCACCGGGGGAGCGGCGAATCTCGCGGTACTCGAGGAAGCCCTCGTCGCGTCGGGAACCGAACTGACCACCGTCGCGATGCGCCGCGTCGACGCTGCGGGTGGGACGGGTGTGCTGGATCTGCTGCGCCGGTTGAACATCGCGCCGCTACCCAACACAGCAGGCTGCCGCGGCGCGGCCGAAGCAGTGCTCACCGCGCAACTCGGCCGTGAGGCGCTCGAAACCGATTGGGTGAAGCTCGAAGTGATCGCCGACGAGCGAACCCTGCTGCCCGACGCCATCGAATTGGTCACGGCCGCAGAACAACTCGTGGACGACGGCTTCCAGGTGCTGCCGTACACCACCGACGACCCGGTCCTGGCGAAGCGACTGGAGGACATCGGCTGCGTCGCCGTCATGCCGCTCGGCTCACCCATCGGCACCGGCCTCGGCATCGCCAACCCGCACAACATCGAGATGATCGTCGACGCTGCAACTGTGCCGGTGATCCTCGACGCGGGCATCGGCACCGCCAGCGACGCCACCCTCGCAATGGAACTCGGCTGCGACGCGGTGCTGCTCGCGACTGCGGTGACCAGGGCAAAGGACCCGGCACTGATGGCGTCGGCGATGCGGAACGCGGTGGCCGCGGGCTACCAGGCCAGGCATGCGGGTCGAATTCCGAAACGATTCTGGGCTCAGGCCAGCTCGCCCATGTGATCAGCTGCGTTGCCTGGGGTGCTGCGTTGCCTGTGGTGCTGCGTTGCCTGGGGTGCTGAATTCCAGCAAACGCGCGCGCGTTCGTGAAATGCCGCTCAATGTCAAGCTGTCTGGAGTCGGTTGTTGTTGATTCCGACTGTTGTGG
>NZ_JASHKS010000100.1:0-231 GCF_030056835.1 Rhodococcus sp. IEGM 1372
GGATCGCTCCCGCATCGGCCAGCAACCGTCGCCACGAAGAGTGCTGATAGTGAAATCCCTGATCCGAGTGCACAATTGGGCACTCCTGTTCACCGAGGGTGTCCAACGCTGCCCGCAGGGAACGGTTGGTGAACTCCGTCGTCGGGGACTTTCCGATCGAATACGAGATGATCTGGCGGTCGAACAGATCCATCACCGGCGACAGATACAACTTCGCGTCCCCGACCCGGA
>NZ_JASHKS010000045.1:0-34602 GCF_030056835.1 Rhodococcus sp. IEGM 1372
GAGCTCGGCGTGTCGAACCAAGGACCGGATCAACCGTTATTCAGACAGTCCCCCGACGACCGGCTGGCTTTCAACACTCGGTAGGCATTCATGTGGACCAGGTCGCTGGCGGCACCAGCGGTGGACTGTCCGTCGCCTATCCGTCGCGCAGCGGTCGACGGCCGGTGTCCGAGGGAGCTACGAGACCGCGGTAGTGCGTGGCGATCTCGCCCGGTGTGGTGAACCAGACGCCGTCGCTGTTGTCGAGCATGTGTTGCAGGGCGGACCGGAACCGGCGAAGTCGGTAGGGCTGTCCGGTGAGAAACGTGTGCAGAGAGATCGCGAGCACTACGGGTTGGTGAGCCGAGTTCTCCTTCAGTTCGTCGAAACTGTCGATTATGTTGCGCTCGAACGTCGCTGCGGTCTGGTGATGGTGAACGAACACCGGAAGGTCGTTCACCTCGTGCGGGTACGGAACGCTGAGCAACGGGCCACCGCGGGTCTTCAGCCAGACCGGCTGATCATCGATGGGCCAGTCCAAGGTGTATTCGTATCCGCGTTCGGCGAGCAGGTCCTCGGTCACTCGGCTGGGGTTGGCGCCGGGGCTCATCCAACCCCGAGGTGGTGCTCCCTCGTGGCGCTCGATGGCGGTCGTCACCTCGTCGATCGAGCGTCGTTCGGCTTCCTCGACTTGATCGTTCGGTTGCACGGCGTTCGTTCGTCCGTGCGCGACGACCTCTGCATCGAGGGCGCGGAAGGCGTCGATCAGCTGCGGAGCATGCTCGTACACCTCGGTGTTGACGAGCAGCGTCGGGCGAACTCCACTCCGGTGCAACGTCTCTGCGATCCGGAAGCCGCCGACGCGGTTGCCGTACTCGCGCCAACCCCAGTTGTAGGTGTTCGGCTGATCCATCCCGGGTGTGTAGCCCAGCCCTGGCCCTCCGTCGTCGTATGGAAAGTGTTCGCAGTTGACTGCCACGTACACCGCGAGGCGCGCCCCACCCGGCCACTCGAACTGTGGGCGATCGCCGATGGGGGAGTAGTCGAAGCGGCCATGAGAAGCGAGGGGCATGGCGCCGGTATTGCCCATGGTCGATCAGCGCAAACTGTGGTGCCAGCTTGTCTGCGGTCGCCGAGTCGGAGCCACTGCTGCAGCCGGCTGAGGTGAACGCGTGGATCACCACGACTGCGCATGCGGCCCCACGAACACCGACGGCAGGGATTGTCATCGGCCCTCTTTCCTCTGCTTCGATGCAGCATTCGTGTGGCTAAAGCAGGTCGAACCGACCGGATCGTAGAACCGAGACAGTGGAAATGGCTTGGAAAGCGGTGCGCGCAGTCCAGTCGACTTTCCGATCAACCGGTGAGATCCAGACCGGCTGCTTCCCGAATCAAACTTAAAGTCAGGCTGGACCGTTTGTTGATTTAGCGCTACTGTGCAAAGTGTGACTACCGACACAGGGCTCGACGACTCAGCGCCCACCGAGCGCCGGACGCAGGCCGAACGCACCGCGGGCACTCGGGCGAAGCTGCTCGACGCCGCGATCGATTGCCTGGTCGAACTGGGCTTCGCCAAGACCAGCACCCAGGAGATCGCGCGGCGTGCCGGTGTCTCGCGGGGAGCGCAGCTGCACCACTTCCCGACCAAGGAATCCTTGCTGATCGCGGCCGTCGAGCATCTCGTCGATCGTCGTCTCTCGGAGATCCTCGAAGCCGAACCGGACCCCGAGCGGGGACCCGAGATCCTCGCCGACGCATTCTCCGGGCCCCTGTTCTACGCCGCGCTCGAGCTCTGGGTGGCTGCCCGTACCGACCCGGCGCTGCACGAGGCGATGATCCCCTTGGAGCGGCGCGTCGCCGAGGCCATTCAGGGCGGTGCCCAGATCGTCATGGGTAGCCGGATGTCCCCCGAATCCATCGAGCTCAGTGTCGAACTCGCCCGCGGGCTGGCCGTCTCGGCGCTGTTCCGCACTCCCGAAGCCGACGCGCAGCTGCGCGGGCGGCTCCTTCCCGTCTGGTCCGAAAAGGTGATGGATTCGTGAACGCAACTCTCCCCGAACAGCTCGACGTGCTGGTGGTCGGAGCCGGCTTCGCAGGCCTGGCCGCGGTGGCGAAGATCCTCGCCGCCGACCCGACCGCCGACGTGACCGTCATCGAGCGCGCGTCCGACGTGGGTGGCACGTGGCGAGACAACACCTACCCGGGGTGTGCATGCGACGTGCCGACCTCGCTGTACTCGTTCTCGTTCGCCCCGAGCCCCAAGTGGAGTCACACCTTCGCGCGTCAGCCCGAATTGTTCGACTACCTGCGTTCGGTGGTGGATCGTCTGGACCTGAACGATCGCATCGTCACGAACTGTGAATTGCAGTCCGCGACCTGGGACGAGGTGAACAAGCGTTGGTCGGTGCAGACGTCGCAGGGTTCGGCGAGCGCGCGTGTTCTGATTGCTGCCACCGGGGCGTTGTCCACTCCGAAGATCCCGGACGTCCCCGGCATCGACACGTTCTCGGGCACCGTGTTCCATTCCGCGACCTGGAATCACGAGCACGACCTCACCGGCGAGCGGGTCGCCGTGATCGGCACCGGGGCGTCTGCGGTGCAGTTCGTCCCCGAGATCGTCGACCGGGCCGAGCGGCTCACCGTCTTCCAGCGCACCCCCGCGTGGGTGATTCCGCGCCTGGACCGCACCATCGGCCGGCTCGAGCGCACGCTGTACGAGCGAATCCCTCTGGCGCACCGCGCGGTTCGCGGTGTCATCTACGGCTATCGCGAGGCCTATGTGACCGTGCTGGCGGACAACCCGTGGCTGCTGCCCGCGGTGAAGGTGTTCGCGAAATCGAATCTGAAGCGCCAGGTCAAGAACCCGGTGAAACGTGCGGCGCTGACTCCCGACTACGCGCCCGGCTGCAAAAGGCTTCTGCTGTCCAATGATTGGCTGCCGACTCTGGACCGGCCGGACGTCGATCTCGTCACGTCGGGGCTGACGTCGGTGACCGAGAACGGCGTCGTCGACGCCTCGGGCCGCAACCACGAGGTGGACACCATCATCTTCGCGACGGGGTTCACCCCCACCGAGCCGCCGGTGTCGCATCTGTTGCGTGGCAACGACGGTCGGACGCTCGCGGAGCACTGGGGCGGCAGCCCGCAGGCGCATCTCGGCACCACCGTCGCCGGCTTCCCGAACCTGTTCCTGATGTACGGCCCCAACACCAACCTCGGGCACAGTTCCATCGTCTACATGCTCGAGTCGCAGGCCAACTACGTGGTGTCCGCGCTGCGCGCGATGAAGGATCGCAGGATCGCGGCCGTGGAGGTCAACGAATCCGCTCAGCGGCAACACAATTCGTGGGTCGATTCCGCGCTCGACGGCACCGTGTGGAATGCCGGCGGGTGCTCGAGCTGGTACCTCGACGCCAACGGCCGCAATTCCACGATGTGGCCCACCTACACATTCCGGTTCCGCAACAAGACGCGCGAGTTCGACGTGCTGAATTATCGGCTCGTCTCCGACGCTCTCGACTCAGACAACGAGGTGGTATCCGCATGAGCGACTACGACGTATTGATCATCGGCTCCGGTTTCGGCGGCAGCGTTGCTGCGTTGCGGGCGGTCGAGAAGGGGTACCGCGTGGCGGTTCTCGAGTCCGGTCGACGGTTCGAGGACGACGAGCTGCCGAAGACCAGCTGGCGGTTGCGCAAGTATCTGTGGGCTCCGGCGTTGGGTTGCTATGGGGTGCAACGTATCCACCTGCTGCCCGATGTGCTGGTGATGGCCGGTGCGGGCGTCGGCGGCGGTTCGCTGAACTACGCGAACACGCTGTATCAACCCCCGGCGAAGTTCTTCGAGGACCCGCAGTGGGGTTCGATCACCGATTGGCAGCGCGAGCTGAATCCGTACTACGACCAGGCCCGCCGGATGCTCGGCGTCGAGACCAACCCGACCATCACCGCCTCGGACAAGGTGATGAAAGAGGTGGCCGAGGACATGGGGGTGGGGGACACGTTCACCTCGACCCCGGTGGGCGTCTACTTCGGAGATCGCGGCCGCACCGCGCCCGACCCGTTCTTCGGCGGTGCCGGGCCCGAGCGCACCGGCTGCACCGAATGCGGAGCGTGCATGACCGGCTGCCGCGTCGGCGCGAAGAACACCCTCGTCAAGAACTACCTGTACCTCGCCGAACACGCAGGCGCGCATGTTCTTCCGTTGACCACCGTCGTGGACGTGCGGCCGAACGGCGCGGGCTACGACGTGGTGACGCGTCGGACCGGTGGCAAGCTGCGTCGCAAGGAGAAGACGATCACCGCCGATCAGGTGATCTTCTCGGCCGGCACCTACGGCACTCAGAAGCTGATGCTCGCGGCCAAGGAGAAGGGCTCGCTGCCGAGACTGTCGGACAAGATCGGCTCGTTGGTGCGCACCAATTCCGAGGCCGTGCTCGCCGCGACCGCTCGCGGCCGTGAGGTCGACTACCACGAGGGCGTGGCCATCACGTCGTCGTTCCACCCGGACGATCACACGCACATCGAGCCGGTGCGATACGGCAAGGGCAGCAACGCAATCGGCCTGCTGCAGACCGTGCTCAGCGACGGCGGCGGCAAGATGCCGCGCGTACTCAAGACCCTCGGCGTCGCACTGCGTCACCCCGGCGCTGCCGTTCGGAGCCTGTCGGTGCATCGTTGGTCGGAGCGAACCGTCATCGCGTTGGTGATGCAGACCGACGACAACTCCCTCGAGCTCGGATCGAAGAAGGGGCCGTTCGGGCGTCGCCTCACCAGCAGGCCCGGCGCGGGTGATCCACCGCCGCAGTGGATTCCGCAGGGGCACGAGGCGATTCGCCTGCTCGCGGACAAGATCGGCGGTGACCCGGGCGGGTCGATCGCCGAGATCGTCAACATTCCGATGACCGCGCACTTCCTCGGTGGCTGCGCGATCGGTGACTCGCCGCAGACCGGCGTGATCGACGGTTACCAGCGGGTCTACGGCTACGAGGGATTGCACGTGCTCGACGGTTCTGCCGTCAGCGCCAACCTCGGCGTCAATCCGTCCCTGACGATCACGGCCCAGGCCGAGCGAGCAATGGCGTTGTGGCCCAACAAGGGTGAGCCCGATCGGCGACCCGCGGTGGGCTCGGGCTATCAGGAGATCGCACCCACTCAGCCCGTGCAGCCGGTGGTGCCGGTGTCGGCACCGGGCGCCCTGCGGCTTCCCCTGACCGTCGTGGGGAGGGATTCCTGATGTGGAGTGTCACCGAATCCGATACCGATCGCACCGACTGGCCGGTCAGTCCGGCAGCGCCGTGGCCGGCGAACGTGCGGGCCACGATCTGGTGGCATCGGGCCCGTTCGTCGGACTTCGCACCTGTCGGTGCCAAGACGTTGCCGATCACGATGGCGATGGTCGTCGACTACGTCACCTCACCGGTCGGCCCGTACCGCGAGATCCTGGCGAGCCCGGTGCTGCGCCGCGACGTCGGACGCGTTCCGCGGATGGCGGTGCCGTTCATCGCCGTCGATTCCGCGACTTCGGTCCACGGCGGCCGGACCAACTGGCACCTGCCCAAGGTGCTGGCCGAGTTCGAGGGTGACGTGCTGGGCGAGGCCGGGGCGAGCGGCGACGAATGGTCGGTGCGGACGACGTCCCGCGCCGTGGGACCGCAGTTCCCGATGCTCGGTTCCCTCGGTTTCGCGCAGCCGGTGTCGGGCGGGTCGGCCATCGCCACCGCCACCGCAAGCCTGAAGGGCAGGGCCAGGTTGGCCCGCGTCGAGGTGGACGCGAAAGGCCCGACGCTGAGTCGCTGGATGCCGTCGGGCACGTATTTCGGGTTGCAGATCGTGTCGGGGTCGATGCGAACGGGTGAAGCGCGCCTGGTCGGATAGCCGCTGGCCGCTTTTCTTGACTTAGTCCAGATTAGGGGCATACTGGAGTACATGCAGCTCACCGAACGCGTCGACCCCGCAGCGCAGCTGCGCTCGGTCGGTCTGCGCGTCACCGGACCCCGGGTTGCAGTTCTGAATGCGGTCACAGCCCGACCGCATTCGGACGCCGACGACATCGCTGCCGCGGTCCGGGAGGACGGTGGTTCGGTGTCCACTCAGGCCGTGTACGACGTGCTCAGGGCCTGCGTCGATGCCGGTTTGCTCCGTCGCATCGAACCCGCCGGCTCGGCGGCGCTGTACGAGAGCCGGACGGCGGACAATCACCACCACCTCGTGTGCCGAGAGTGCCGCGTGGTGGCCGATGTCGATTGCGCCGTCGGAGCGCCGCCGTGTCTCGTACCCGAGGACACGCACGGATTCGTCGTCGACGAGGCCGAGATCGTGTTCTGGGGTTTGTGCGGCGACTGCACGAGGCATTCCGTCTGACACTGCGGTCCAGCGTACGGCCGCTCGGTTTCACAGCTTTGTCGAAGAGCAGCCCTCTTCGGACTCTATTCAGCCCTTCAGGAGGCTTCGTATGACCAAGCCGATCAGCAACAAGCCGACCACCAGCAACTCGGGAATCCCCGTCCCCAGCGACGATCAGTCGCTGACCGCCGGGACGCAGGGACCGATTCTGCTGCACGACCACTACCTCATCGAGAAGATGGCGCAGTTCAACCGCGAGCGGGTCCCGGAGCGCGTCGTGCACGCCAAGGGCGCAGGCGCGTTCGGCGAACTCGAGATCACCGGAGACATCAGCAAGTACACCAAGGCGAAGGCGTTGCAGCCCGGTGCCAAGACCGAGATGTTGGCGCGCTTCTCCACCGTCGCCGGCGAGCAGGGTAGCCCCGACACCTGGCGTGACCCGCGCGGATTCTCGCTGAAGTTCTACACCGAGGAAGGCAACTGGGACCTGGTCGGCAACAACACCCCGATCTTCTTCGTCAAGGACCCGATCAAGTTCCAGGACTTCATCCGTAGCCAGAAGCGCATGCCCGACTCCGGTCTGCGCGACAACAACATGCAGTGGGACTTCTGGACCCTCTCGCCCGAGTCGGCGCACCAGGTGACGTGGCTCATGGGCGACCGGGGTATCCCCAAGTCGTTCCGCCACATGGACGGGTTCGGTTCGCACACGTACCAGCTCATCGCCGAGGACGGCACGAAGACCTGGGTCAAGTTCCACTTCAAGACCGATCAGGGCATCGACTACCTGACGCAGGACAAGGCGGACGAGGTTGCGGGTACGTCCCCCGATCATCACCGTCAGGACCTCTTCGGATCCATCAAGAACGGCGACTTCCCCAGCTGGACCCTCAAGGTGCAGCTCATGCCGTACGACGAGGCCGAGAACTACAAGTACAACCCGTTCGACCTCACCAAGGTCTGGTCGCAGAAGGACTACCCGTTGATCGAGGTCGGCAAGATGACCTTGAACCGCAACCCGGAGAACTTCTTCGCGCAGATCGAGCAGAGCTCGTTCGAGCCGTCCAACACCGTGCCCGGCATCGGCTTCAGCCCCGACAAGATGCTGCTCGGCCGCGTCTTCTCCTACGCCGACGCGCACCGGTACCGCATCGGAGCGAACTACGCGCAGCTGCCGGTCAACGCCCCGAAGTCCGAGGTCAACTCGTACTCCAAGGACGGCAACATGCGGTACTCGTTCAACTCCCCTGAGACGCCCGTCTACGCGCCGAACTCGTTCGGCGGCCCGTCGGCGGACACGAACAAGTACGGCGACGACGGAGCATGGGACTTCGAGCCCCGCTTCGTGCGCACCGGGTACATCGAGCACCCCGAGGACGGCGACTTCGTGCAAGCGGGAGCCCTGGTCCGCGAGGTCATGGACGACGCGCAGCGCGAGCGCCTCGTCGGGAACATCGTCGGGCACGTCCTCAACGGCGTCAGCGAGCCCGTTCTGAGCCGGGTGTTCGAGTACTGGACCAACGTCGATCCCGAGCTCGGTAAGAAGGTCGAGGAAGGCGTTCGGTCGCAGCAGAACGAGACCGCACCGACCACGGGTGCAGGCGCAATCGACGATCCTGCCGACGAAGCAGCCAAGGTCTGATGTTGGGATCGGCGTCACAGCGGATGTGACGCCGATCCGGAACAACGCGGGTCGACCTGCCGTTGTGCAGTACAGACGAAAGAACAATAATGGTGTGCGATGCATACCGTCGTCCAACGGCAGGGAGGCCACATCATGACGAACCCCATCACCAGCACCCTCGACGCAGGCCAGCAGAAGATTGCCGGCGACGCGCTTCAGGGAACCGTGGTCGATCTCATCGACCTTTCGCTCATCGCCAAGCAGGCGCACTGGAACGTGATCGGCAAGAACTTCCGGTCGGTGCACCTCGAGCTCGACGAGTTGGTCACGGCCGCACGTGAATTCACCGATCAGGCCGCCGAGCGCGCCACGGCTATCGGCGTCAGCCCCGACGGCCGCGCAGCCACCGTCTCCTCGACGGCAGGAACCAAGGGCTTCGGTGCCGGATGGACCAAGGACAGCGAAGTCGTCCCGGCGGTCGTCGACAACCTCGCCGCGGTCGTGGAGCGTCTTCGCGGACGCATCGCCGACACCGGCGAAGCCGATCCGGTGACCCAGGACCTGCTCATCGGCATCACGGCTCGGCTCGAGCAGCTGCACTGGATGTGGCAGGCCCAGGCCAGCTGACGTTTATCTACCCGACAGGCCCCTCGTGTACAGCGGGGGGCCTGTTGTTTGCCTGCACCACCCCCGGGTATCCGAAAATCATGCCTGTTTCCAAGCCGACGGTCGACGCGGTCCTGCTCGACATCGACGGCACCCTCGTCGATTCCAACTACGTGCACGTCGACGCGTGGTCGCGCGCGTTTCGTGAGGCCGGTGGTTCCGTTCCTTCCTGGCGTGTTCACCGCTGCATCGGGATGGACGGGTCGAAGCTGCTCGAGACGCTCGTCGGGTCCTCGGACAGCGCGCTTGCCCACGAAGCGAAGACGCTGCACGGCGAGTACTACGCTGCTGCGTCGGCGGATCTCGAAGTGCTGCCGGGTGCCCGTGAACTGTTGGCGGACTTGAACTCTCGCGGCATCACCGTGGTGCTTGCGACCTCGGCTCCGGAGAGCGAGTTGTCGACGTTGCGCGACCTGCTCGACGTCGAGGACTCCGTTGCCGTGGTGACCAGCGGTGAGGACGCCGACGTAGCCAAGCCCGAGCCCGACATCGTTGCGGTTGCACTCGAACGGGCCGGCGTCGAGGCATCAAAGGCGGTGATGGTCGGCGACAGCGTCTGGGACATCGAGTCGGCCGGTCGCGCGGGTGTATGCGCCATCGGTGTTCGCAGTGGCGGCATCTCACGTGGGGAGTTGCTCGACGCGGGGGCGGTAGCAGTGTTCGACGACCCCGCCGATCTGCTCGCCAACATCGAGGACAGTCCCTTCTACTCCGATGAAAAGGCAAGTGCTTGAGCGAGTTCCGCAAGCCGCACCCCAGGGTCGACGGTTATGTCCCCATCGAGAGCTACGGCGCCATCGGTGACGGCCGCACCGTGGCGATGATCGCCGACGACGGCCGGATCGATTGGTTTCCGGTTCCGAACCTCGATTCGCCGCCGCCGTTCGCAGCGTTGCTCGACGCGGGGAACGGCGGATACATCCAGCTGACGCCGCTGGAGGAGTTCACCGTCCAGCGTGAATTCGTCCCTGGGACAAATGTGCTGAGCACGACGTTCCGTACCGACACCGGCACCGTTCGAGTCACCGACTCGCTGAACACCGGTGTCGCCGGGCGTCTTCCGTGGGTGGAGTTGGCCCGCCGCGTCGAGGGTCTCGACGGCACCGTCGAGCTGTCGTGGTCCGTGGCACCGGGCACCATGCTCGGCATCGCGTCGCCGTGGGCGTACGACACCGAGCACGGCACCGTGTTGCGGGTCGACGGATTGACCCTGGCCGTGCGGACTCTGGGCATCGAGGAGGTGCACGTCGCGGACCGCGACATCGGTGGTGTCTTCACCACCCACCCGGATTCTCGGCATGTGCTGGGCGTCGTGGGCACGGAGAACGAGCCGCTGCCGCTGCCCGATCCGCAGCACCTCGACGAGGGGATCGACCGCACGATCGCCAACTGGCGCGTGTGGTCCGACGAGTTCTCGTACCAGGGAC
The DNA here is from genome assembly GCF_030056835.1 of Rhodococcus sp. IEGM 1372. NCBI lineage: Bacteria > Bacillati > Actinomycetota > Actinomycetes > Mycobacteriales > Nocardiaceae > Rhodococcus > Rhodococcus sp. IEGM 1372. The sequence goes on from NZ_JASHKS010000045.1 coordinate 10,041, forward strand.
CGTGGGCGGAGCATGTGGCGCGGAGCGCGCTGGCTCTGAAGTTGTTGCTGCACAGCCCCTCCGGTGCCATCGCCGCCGCTGCCACCACCTCTCTGCCCGAGAACAGGACCGGTGGCAAGAACTGGGACTACCGCTACGCGTGGGTGCGCGACGCCGCGTACACCATCCGTGCGCTGCAACGGTTCGGCCTTCGCGAGGAGATCCATGCTGCAGTGGCGTGGCTGCTGAAAGTGATCCGAGTCAACGATCCGTTGGTGAATGTCTTCTACACCCTCTGTGGTGAACTACCCGGTGGCACGGAACAACCCGACGTTCCCGGCTGGCGAGGCATCGGGCCGGTGGTCAACGGCAACGCTGCCGCGGATCAGCTGCAGCTGATGATCTTCGGTGACCTGTTCTCGATCATCCGCCAGTACGTCGACGCGGGGAACATCCTGGACGCGCAGACGGGGCGCCTGCTGGCCGCCATCGCCGACGAGGCCTGCGATTCTTGGCAGCGCAAGGACGCCGGGATCTGGGAGCTCGAGGACGAACAGCACTACACCAGCTCCAAGCTCGGTTGCTGGCAGGCGCTGGACTGTGCCGTGCACCTGGCAGAAGCAGGCGAGATCCCGGGCATACCGGATCGATGGAAGGCCGAGAAGGAACGCATCCGGCTCTACATCGAGACCGAGTGTTGGTCGGACGAGCGGCAGGCCTACCTCGCGTACCCGGGTGCCGACGGTCTCGATGCGTCGGTACTGCTCGCGGCCGAGATGGATTTCGATCGGGGAGAACGTCTTTCGTCCACCATCGATGCGCTCGTCGAAGAACTCGGTGCCGGTCCGTTGATGTACCGCTACAGCGGGGTCTCGAAGGAAGAGGTGACCTTCGTGGCCTGCGCGTTCTGGCGAGTGTCGGCGCTGTCCTGCGTCGGCCGAGACGACGAAGCCGCAGCTCTGATGGACCAACTGGTGGAGCTGTCCAACGACGTCGGTTTGTACAGCGAAATGATCGATGCTTCGGATGGATCGTTTCTGGGTAACTTCCCACAAGGCTTGAGCCACCTGGCCCTGGTGAATGCGGCGCTGACCATTGCGCGCTCGCACGACGCCACAGCCTGACCGCAATCTCATACACAAGGTGGAATTCGATGGATTTGGGAATCAACGGTAGGACAGCACTGGTCACCGGAGCAGACTCCGGTATCGGCTGGCACACCGCGAAAATGCTGCTGGCCGAGGGTGTTCGCGTCGTGGTCAGCGACAAGGATCAGACCTCGCTCGACGAGGCCGCAGCGAAACTCGGCGCAGCGGAGGGGCAGTTGTTCGCGTTCGCCGCGGACGTGACCGACACCGACGCGGTCGAGGACCTGGCAGCACGGACGCAGCAGGTAGTGGGCGACATCGACATTCTCGTCCAGTCCTCCGGAGTGACCGGAGCGCAGGGGCTGTTCCACGAGATCGACGAGGAGGGGTGGCGTTCCACCCTCGACATCGACCTGATGGGACCGGTCCGGCTGCTGCGAGCATTTCTGCCCGCACTCCGCCGCGGTGGCTGGGGACGCATCGTGTTGCTGACCTCCGAGGACGCCGTGCAGCCGTACGACGACGAATTGGCCTACTGCGCAGCCAAAGCCGGCGTGCTGGCCCTCGCCAAGGGGCTCTCGCGTAGCTATGCGTCCGAGGGACTGCTGGTCAATGCGGTCTCTCCCGCGTTCATTCACACCCCGATGACCGACGCGATGATGGACAAGCGCGCCGAGGAGAAGGGAACCGACCGCGACGGTGCCATCGAGAGCTTCCTCGACGAGGAGCGTCCGTACATGGAGCTCGGACGCCGTGGCGAACCCGAGGAAGTCGCCTCGGTGATCACGTTCCTGTGCTCGGACCGCGCGTCCTTCGTCAACGGATCGAACTACCGAGTCGACGCCGGTTCCGTCGCAACTATCTAGGAGACACGCATGACCAATTTCGGATACACCTTGATGACCGAGCAGAGCGGCCCGAAAGAGCTGGTGCAGTACGCAGTCGGTGCCGAGAGAGTCGGCTTCGACTTCGAGGTCGCCAGCGATCACTACTCGCCGTGGCTGTCCTCCATGGGGCACTCGCCGTACGCCTGGACGACATTGGGCGCGGTGGCTCAGGCCACCGAACGCGTCGAGCTCATGACGTACGTGACATGCCCGATCATCCGGTATCACCCGGCCGTCGTCGCGCAGAAGGCCGCGACGATGCAGATCCTGGCCGACGGCCGCTTCACCCTCGGCCTCGGCAGCGGTGAGAACCTCAACGAGCACGTCGTCGGCGAGGGCTGGCCGTCCATCGACAAGCGGCAGGACATGTTCGTCGAGGCGCTCGAGATCATCAGGGCATTGCACGCCGGTGGCTTGGTCACCTACGACGGCAAGCACTTTCGCGTCGACTCCGCCCGGATCTGGGACCTGCCCGAGGGCGGCGTGCCCATCGGCATCGCAGCCGGTGGCGAGAAGGCCGTCGCGCGATTCGCCGAGTACGGCGATCACCTCATCGCCACCGAGCCCGACGCCGATCTCGTCAAGGCATGGTCGGACAACCACGAGGGCCCGGCGCGGTCCATCGGACAGATCCCGATCTCCTGGGATCCGGACAAGGACGCGGCCGTCGATCGCGCGCACGATCGCTTCCGCTGGTTCGCGGGCGGTTGGGCCGTCAACGCCGATCTGCCGACGACGGCTGGATTCGCCGGAGCGACCAAGTTCGTACGCAAAGAGGATGTGGCCGACACGATTCCGTGTGGACCGGACCTGGACGCCATCGTCGAGGCCGTGAAGCCGTACTGGGAGGCCGGGTACACCGACATCGCACTCGTGCAGGTGGGCGACGAGACCCAGGAGCGCTTCCTCGCCGAGGCCGCCGGCCCGCTGTTGGAGAAACTGCGCGCTGCGTCCAGCTGACTCGACGTGTCACGAGGCCCCGATCGAGAGCATTCGGTCGGGGCCTCGAGCTGTCACTGGACGTGAATGTCCTTGCGGTCGAGTGCCCTGCCTGCCGATGCGACAACCGAGAAAGTGAGCAGTGCCGTGGCCGTCAGGACCGACAGTGCGGCCCCGGTGGTGAGCGAACACGAGTCACCGAAAGTTCCGGAGGTCAACTGGGTTGCGCGAGTGGCCAGGGCATAGGGCAGCACGAAGATCGCCCCGGTCACCTCGGCGGTGAGGAGGAACACCGATGTACCGGCCCCGACGAGAGCGATGGCAATCGGCACCGCGAACGACCTGACAGCCATCGACAGAGCGGAGTGCAGTGCCGCGACCGGTAGTGACCCCACCACTATCAGCGCACCGGTCGCGAAGAGCTCGGAGGGGAGCGCTCCGTCGAGCGCGAACACCACCTTGCCGAGAACAACGACGGCTGCCAGCATGACGATGTTCATGGCCGCGGTCAGTGTTGCCACCACAGCCGTCTTGACGATCACGATGCGCGCCGACGGAACCGGCCCACTCATCAGTGCATTCCAATTCCCGCCTCGGTGTTCAAATCTCCAAACCAGTGATGCCAGTACCGCAACTCCGAGTGCGAGTGGGAACAGGCCCCAGAACACGACTGTGCGCAACCACAATGTGCGCCATCCCTCTGCCAACTCTGCGCCCGACGCGATCGTGTTGAACGTTCCGACCCCCGCGATGATCAGCGGCAGGAGAACGACGACCGCCCATGCCTGCGAGCGCCTGAGCTTGATCATTTCGGCCGAGAACGCATTCATGCTCGTACCTCCTGTCGATCGAGTCGAACGGTCATGAACCAGAACGACACTGCCCCGGCAACTGCGAGGGCGGCGATGCTGGCGTAGGACGGGTTCAGCGTCACCACTTGTTCGCCTCGGTAGTCGGCGGCAGACGCCAAGGAGTAGTAGCCCCACGGCGTCAGGTGTGCTGCCCAGGAGGGAAATCCGGAGGCGCAGATCGCGATGACGGTACCCACGATGCCGATTCCCAGCGCGACCAGTTGGTTGTCCAGACGCGCTGAGATCAGCAGGTGCACAGCGAGTATCACGAGGTTGGTCGTCACCGCCGCCGCCGTGTAGCCCAACCACAGGTCGGCAGGCAAGGTTTGGGTCACTCCGACTGCGATTCCCAGAAATACACCTCCAGCACTGGCCGCCACCGTCGCGCCGGCAACGACGAGGCCCGTCGAGACGAGCTTCGCGCGCACGAGGGCTCCGCGGCCGGCTCCATTGGTCCGGTTCAGCAGCCAGCCGTTGGATTGGTGCTCGACTTCCATTGTGCGGCTGGCCATCACGGCGAGCAGCAGCGGGGATGCGACGGGGACGGCAAGGGACAGCCCGGCCAGTAGCAGCGCCCAGGAGACCGTGCTCGAATCCTTCGACGCTGTTGCGGTGATAGCGCCGACGAAGGTCAACCCGACGATTGCGGCGACCAACACAGCGGCGATCGCGCCGATGTGCAGGTGCCTGAGTTTGGCGAACTCGTTGCGTACGGTCGTCACAATCGGCCACCCTTCGTCAGATTCATGAATACGTCTTCGAGCGACTGATCGTCGCGCCGAACGCCGTAGACGCCTGCGTTCGCGCCGACGAGTTCTGCCACCACCTGTGCGGCACCTCGATCGTCGATGCCGGACAGTCTCAGCGTGTGATCCTCGATCTCGACCGAAATGCGCTGTTGCAGAACAGAATGCGCACAAGTTGGATCGATGACGTCGATGAGTACATCCGGAGTGGCGGCGGCGAACAGCTCGTCGCGGGTGCCTTGGAAGATCAAGCGCCCCTGGCTCAGGATCCCCAGCATGTTCGCCGTCTTGTCGATCTCGCCGAGTAGATGGCTCGAGACCATCACTGTCACGCCGTGTTCGGCGAGATGGCGGAGCAGGCCGCGGATCTCTTCGATGCCTGCCGGGTCCAAGCCGTTGGTGGGCTCGTCCAGGATCAGAAGTCGTGGTTCGCGCGCGAGCGCCATCGCGATGCCCAGGCGCTGTTTCATCCCCAGTGAGTAGTTCTTCACCTTCTTGTCGAGGTGCTCCTGCAGCCGGACGGTGGCCACCGCCCGGTCGATCTGTTCGGCGTGCAATCCGAGCGAGCGTTGCACGATGCGAAGGTTTTCCGCACCCGTGAGATGGCCGTATCCGGGTGGAGCTTCGATGAGTGAACCGATGTGCGAGAGCACTCCGCGGCGGGTCTCGTGATTCATCGGCTTCCCGAGGATCTCCACCTCGCCGGAGGTCGGTCGGATCAGGGACAGCAACATTTTCATGGTCGTCGATTTGCCCGATCCGTTCGGACCGAGAAAGCCGTAGACGCAGCCCTCAGGAATGCGAAGGTTCACGTCGTCGACGACGGTATGGGTGTCGTAGCGCTTGCCGAGGCTGTGAGTTCTGACGATGTCCATGCCTCGACGGTCCCGCATTCGGCGGCGAGAATCGTCGGTCCCGAGTATGTCCGGTGTCCTACTCGGGTATGACTTGCCGCCGGGTGGCGTCGTTACGGAGCCAGGGTCGACAGATTCTTCGAGATGCTCGACGTCAGTGCTTTACCGACGATCGCGGCGAGGCCGGGGACGGGTGCATCGAATCCGATCGTGTAGTCGAGCTCGGTGCCGCCGTCGGCGGTGGGGGTGAACTTCTGCACGCCCCAGTGGCCGCGTAGCGGACCGCCCTTGGTGATGCGGTACTCGATCAGCGAATGGGGCTCGGAGGTGATCGTGGTTTCCTCGAACGCGGGAAGCGGACCCAGCTTCAGGCTGCGCGTCGACCCGACGCCGTTGCGGGAGGTGTCACCGTCCCGAACGCGGCCGATCTTCGCCATGAAGAGCGGGCCGAGGTTCTCGTGCTCCGACAACGCCGCGAAGACGACCTCGGGGGGAGAGACGAACCGGTGCTTGACGTGAACGCGGGTGGGGGTCGGCATGGGTCGTGAGATCCGTTCGCTCGGGGTCGACAGAGTCGACTCACAGTAGCCGTCCACCGCGTGAAAAAAGGGACCCATTCGATCGAATCGAATGGGTCCCTCTTCGTGGTCCAACTGTCGGGGTGGCGGGATTCGAACCCACGACCTCTTCGTCCCGAACGAAGCGCGCTACCAAGCTGCGCCACACCCCGTGTACCGCTGGAGAAGTCTAACTCACGACTGCCTCGGAACGCGAAACGCCCTCGTCGGAGACGTTTTTCGGACCCATTCTCGGGGCCGGAGTCAGCGTGATCAGGGTGGCCTCGGGGCGGCAGCAGAACCGGGCAGGCGCGTACGGCGACGTTCCGATGCCCGCGGAGACGTGCAGCTGGGTGTGCGCGCCCCACTTGGACGGGCCCTTGACCCGCGAACGGTCGATCTCGCAGTTCGTCACCAGCGCGCCGTAGAACGGGAGGCACAGCTGGCCGCCGTGGGTGTGCCCGGCGAGGACGAGGTCGTATCCGTCCTGAGCGAACTTGTCCAGCACTCGCGGCTCCGGGGAGTGCGTGATGCCCAGGCGCAGGTCTGCGAGCGGATTGGGCTGGCCGGCGATGGTGTCGTAGCGGTCGCGCTTCAGATGCGGGTCGTCGACGCCCGCCGACGCGATCCGTACCCCGGCCACCTCGAGCTCGCGACGCACATGCGTCACGTCGAGCCAGCCCCGCTCGGAGAACGCGGCCCGCAGGTCGCGCCACGGCAACGAGTCGCCGGTGGTGCGCTTGTGGTTCTTGTCGAAGTACTTGAACGGGTTCTTCGGCTTGGGCGCGAAGTAGTCGTTGCTACCGAACACGAACAGACCCGGCCGAGCCAGCAGCGGCCCCAACGCCTGCACGACGCTGGGCACGGCGCGCTGGTGCGAGAGATTGTCTCCGGTGTTGACGACCAGATCGGGTTCGAGGCGGTCCAGCTCACGCAACCAGTTCTGCTTCATCCGCTGTCCGGGCATCATGTGCAGGTCGCTGATGTGGAGCACGCGCAGCGTCGCCGAACCCGGCTCGAGCACCGCCATGGATGTCTCGCGCAGCGTGAACGCATTGCGTTCGATGAGTGTGGCGTATCCGAGACCCAACGCCGCCGCGCCCGCCGTTCCGATCACGGAACTCTTCAGCGGTGCTGCTCTGACGACGTCGCGCGCCTGCTCTGCAGCAGAGCGCAGTTGCGAGGACGCGCTGCGCAGTTGTGTGGAGGCACTGCGCAGTTGCGTCGACGTGCTGAGAAACGAGGGACTGAATTGTGCGGACACCTCATCCACGATACGGCAGCAACCGGATATGGACGTGCGAGCCGAGGACTGTGCCGCGTAGCGTTTCCGCCATGTCCGAACTCAAGGCCCGCCTCCGAACCGACCTCACCGCAGCGATGAAGGCGAAGGACAAGCTCCGCCTGGCAACGCTGCGCATGATTCTCGCCGCCATCCAGACCGAGGAGGTCTCCGGTAAGGAGGCCCACGATCTGACCGACGACGACGTTCTCAAAGTGCTTGCCAAGGAAGCGAAGAAGCGCGGCGAGTCAGCCGAGATCTACACGCAGAACGGCCGCGGCGAACTCGCTGCGAACGAGCGCGCCGAAGCGCAGATCATCGACGAGTACCTGCCAACGCCCTTGACCGACGAGGAATTGGCGAACATCGTCGACACCGCGATCGCGCAGGTCGCCGAAGACCTCGGGGAGCGACCGGCGATGAAGCAGATGGGTCAGGTCATGAAGATCGCGTCGGGACTCGCCGCAGGCAAGGCCGACGGATCGCGACTGTCGAAGGCTGTCAAAGACCGCCTGTGACAATCGATGTGAGTGGAACCTCGTAGTGGACTACGAGGTTCCACTCACATGCGGCGGAGCCGCTCAGCGAGGTGCCGTGATCCCGGGGATCGCCGGAATCTGGATGCCCGGCGGTAGGTCCGGGATCTGGATGTTCGGCAGCGCGGGTGCCGGAGCCGGCGCAGGTCGAACCGAACCGTCACTGACGTAGATCGTGATGTTCGACCCGGGGACCGCCGAACCCGACGGGGACGTCGACACCACGGTGCCGCGAGCCGCCTGGTCGGCCGTGGTTGCCACCGTCACCTGGAAGCCTGCGCCCTGCAACGTCGATGTTGCCGAAGACTGGCTCTGGCCGCTGACGTCGGGTACCTGGCCGTTGGCCGAGCCGCGGACGTACTTCTGGTCGACGGGTGGCAACGCGACGGGTCCGAAGTTGGTGGCGATCGGTGTCATGGCGTCGAACCACGTTCGAGCCGGCTCGTTACCGCCGTACAGGTTGCCCGAGCTGCATGGCCGCAGCGGGAACGAACAGATCTCGCTCGGCGTCGGTGAGTCACCGTACGTGTACACGGCGGCGGCGTAGTTGTTGGTGAACCCGAGGAAGCCGGACGACCTGTTCGACTCGGTGGTGCCGGTCTTGCCTGCCATCGGCAGGGTCCAGCCGGCGGAGCCGGCCGCTGCGGCGGATGTGCCGCCCGGCTGATCGTCCTTGCTCATGGCATTGGCGAGGGTGTTCGCCAGTCCGGGCTCGACGACCTGCTCACACGCCTGGTGAGCAACCGGAACGGGCTTACCGTCGCGGTCGAAGATCGAGTCGATGGGGGTGGGCGGGCACCACATGCCACCCGAGGCCAAGGTGGCAGCCACGTTGGACAGCTCCAGCGGGTTCACCCAGGTCGGTCCGAGGGTGAACGAGCCGAGATTCTGATCCTTCTGGAAATCGGCCATGGACTGGTCGGTGCCCGACGAGCCGGGGTCGTTGTACGACCGCAGGCCCAGGCGAACGGCCATGTCGACGGTCGGGGTGACGCCGACCGACTCGATCAGCTTGACGAAGGCGGTGTTGGGGGACTGCGCCAACGCGTCGGTGATGGACAGCGACGCCGGGTAGTTGCCCGCGTTCTCGACGCAGTAGGTCGCTGCCGGGCAGTTCCGTGCACCGCCGTCGCCGACGCCCTTGACCTCGACGCGCCTGGGCACCTGCAGCGTCGCGCTGGTTCCCAGTCCGCGCTCCATCGCCGCGGCGGTGGTGAAGATCTTGAAGATCGAGCCCGCACCGTTGCCGACCAGCGAGTGCGGCTGTGGCTGCACCGTCTCGTCGTCGTCGGCATTGAGGCCGTAGGTGCGGCTGCTGCCCATGGCGAGAACTCGGTGCTGGTCCTGGCCCGGTGCGACGACGTTCATGACGGTGGCGACGCCGTCGAGGTTCGGGCTGGTGTTCTCCACCAGAGCGGCCTTGGTGGAGTTCTGTACCGCGGGATCGAGCGTCGTGCGGATGAGGTACCCGCCCTTGTCGATCTGTTCCTGGCTGATTCCCGCCTCGGCCAGGTACTGCAGTGCGTAGTCGCAGAAGAATCCGCGATCGCCTGCCGCGATGCATCCGCGGGGCAGGGTCTGGGGAACGGGCAGCACGCCGAGCGGTTCGGACTTGAGCGCGGCGAGCTCGTCGGCGCGTTCGGGGAGGTTCTGGATCATCGTGTCGAGCACGGTGTTCCGGCGCTCGAGCACGCCCTCTTCGTTGGTGTACGGGTTGAGCGCCGAGCTGGACTGCACCATGCCTGCGAGCATCGCGGCCTGAACGGCGCTGAGCTGGCTCGCATCGATACCGAAGTAGGTCTGGGCGGCGTCCTGGATGCCGAAGGACGCGTTGCCGAACGGAACGAGGTTGAGGTACCGGGTGAGGATCTCGTCCTTGGTCAGTTCCTTGTCGAGCGTCAACGCCATGCGGATCTCGCGGATCTTGCGAGCGGGCGTCGTCTCGATGGCCGCTCGGCGCTCGGCGTCGGTCTTGGCCACCACGAGCAGCTGGTAGTTCTTCACGTACTGCTGATCGATGGTGGATGCGCCCTGCTCGACCTGTCCGCTGGTGGTGTTGGTCAGGAACGCTCGGAGCGTGCCCTGCCAGTCCACGCCCTGATGTTCGGCGAAGCGGCGGTCCTCGATCGAGACAATGGCGAGCTTCATCTCGTTGGAGATCTGGTCGCTCGGCACCTCGAATCGGCGCTGCTCGTACAGCCAGGCGATCGGCGTGCCGTTGACGTCCGTCATCGTCGAGACGGCAGGCACTGCGCCCTCGACCAACTCGGCCGAGACGTTGTCGACGGTATCGGCGGCGCGGTTGGAGGCGTACCCGAACCCACCGGCCAAGGGGAACATCACGCCGGCGAGCAATGCACCGGCGAGTGCTGAACATCCGGCGAGCTTCGCCACGGTTTTTCCAACTGACACAGAGCACAGCGTACGTGGGTGTGGCTCGGACCGGCAGAGGCCTGCAGGCGCCGTGTCTGCGCCCCTGCTCGGGACGGCCGTACCAGAAATGTGACCCCGCCGTCTTGCATTCGGGGCTCGCTTTACCTAAATTATGAGCACGGTGTGATTCGCATAACACTTGATAATGAATGTGGGGCAGCTCCTAGAATTTGTGCTTCGCCTGACGAGGTACAAACCGCTTCGAGCCTCCGGGACGTCCAGCGAGGACGTCCGCAACGCAAAGGGGTATCCGCATGCACTCGACAACCGCGCCGACGCGACTCGATGTAGAAGAAGCAGAGGCACGCATCGCCTGGGTGTCGCACGCCCGTTGCAAGGGCACTGACCCGGACCAGCTCTTCGTCCGGGGTGCAGCGCAGCGCAAGGCCGCAACCATCTGCCGGCACTGCCCGGTACTGATGCAGTGCGGTGCGGATGCCCTCGACAATCGAGTCGAGTTCGGTGTCTGGGGCGGCATGACGGAACGCCAGCGCAGGGCGCTGCTCAAGCAGCACCCCGAGGTCGACTCCTGGTCCGAGTTCTTCGAGACCCAGCGTCAGCAGCAAGCAGCCATCTAACCGCTTGCCGGGCAGGGCCGATTCAGCCTTTGCGAGTCAGCTGATCGGCCACTGCACGCAGCGCGGCGAGGTCGGAGACCTCGAACGGCAATGACGGAACACCGACGATGGGCACGCGGGGGTGCGCGCCGGTGAACCGGCGAAGCAACCGCACCTCACGCGCTGCCGTCACGGCGCGCTGAGCGTGGATCCGGAGGACAGCGGCGGTCAGATCCGCACCCGGGTCGTCGATCCGATCGAGTAGATCGGCCGCCGTCGCGGCGTGATCGGCCTGCACCGACGACAGCGTCGGGTGCGTCCGGTTCACCACCAACCCGGCCAGGGGCATCTTCTCCGCAGACAAGCGCTCGACGAAGAAGGCTGCCTCGCGCAGCGCGTCGGGTTCTGCGGCAGCGACGACGAGGAAGCTGGTGCCGTCCTCGCGAAGCAACTGGTAGGTACGCGTCGCCCGCTCGCGGAAGCCGCCGAACATGGAATCCAGTGATTGCACGAAAGCTGATGCGTCGGACAGCATTTGGCTACCGATCACCGTCGAGACGCCGCGCATGGCCAAGCTCATCGCGCTGGTGACCACGCGGGTGATGCCGCGGCCGGGAGCGGTGAGCAGCCGGATGAAACGGCCGTCGAGGAACGAGCCGAGTCGCTGCGGCGCATCGAGGAAGTCCAGTGCATTGCGCGACGGCGGAGTGTCCACCACGATCAGATCCCACGACGAGTCCAGGGACAACTGCCCCAACTTCTCCATCGCCATGTACTCCTGCGTGCCCGAAAACGACGACGCCACAGTCTGATAGAACGGATTGGCCAGCACCTGCTCGGCCTTCTCCGGCGTCGAGTGCTCGATGACCATCTCGTCGAACGTGCGTCGCATGTTCAGCATCATCGCGTGCAGTTCACCCTTGGCACCGGCACCCAACTTCACCGGCTGTGGGCTGTTGTCGAGATCGCCGAGACCGAGAGCCTGAGCCAGGCGACGGGCCGGATCGATCGTCAGCACCACCACCCGCCTGCCCTGCTCGGCAGCGCGCAGCGCCATCGCAGCCGCGGTGGTGGTCTTGCCGACTCCGCCGGCCCCGCAGACGACGACGATCCGCGACGTGGGATCGGTCAGGATGCGGTCGACATCGAGTTCGGTTGCTACTGGTCGAGTCATCGGACACCCTGTTCTGCAAGCTTGGCGGCGAGCTCGTACAAGCCGCCGAGATCGACACCATCGGCCAACATCGGCAGCGTCATCCGCGCGACGTCGAGTTCGTCGAGCGTGGTTGCGCTCTCCACCTGAGCCGAGAGCGTTGCCGCGTGCTCGATCGATTCGGTGAGCAACCCCGCGAAGTCCGCCTCGGACAACGTGATTCCGGTCTTGGCGAGACCGTCCTGAATGGCGACGGCATCGATCTCGCCCTCGGCGATGGCCTCGAGCGACTCGGCGGGCAGGTACGTCGGTTCGGTGCGATTGACGATGACCGCGCCGAGTCGAAGATCTGCCGCCTCTAGCTCACGCACCGCGTCGGCCGTCTCCTGCACCGGCAGTGCCTCGAGCAACGTCACCAGGTGTACGACGGTGTCGGCCGAGTGCAGCAACCGCACCACACCCTCGCTCTGCGAACGAACCGGTCCGCCCTTGGCCAGGTCGGCCATGGCCTTGGTGACGTCGAGGAAGTTTCCGATGCGTCCGGTCGGCGGCGAGTCGACGACGATCTCGTCGTAGGCCCGGTTGCCCTTCTTGTCGGTCCGCACCACACATTCCTTGACCTTGCCGGTCAGCAGCACGTCGCGCAGACCCGGTGCGATGGTCGTTGCGAATTCGATGGCACCGATCTTGCGCATCGCGCGGCCGGCGAAGCCGAGGTTGTAGAACATCTCGAGGTATTCGAGGAACGCGGTCTCGATGTCGATGGCCAGTGCGTAGACCTCGCCGCCGCCGTCCGCCGAGGCGACGCGTGTCTCCTTGGGCGGAAGCTGCGGCACGTCGAACAGCTGCGCGATGCCCTGCCTGCCCTCGACCTCCACCAGCAACACCCGTCGACCACCGGCTGCGAGCGCCAGTGCCAATGCGGCAGCGACCGTCGTCTTGCCGGTCCCGCCCTTACCGGATACGAAATGCAGCCGCGCGGCATCTGCCTTCGCCGGCCATCCCTCTTCGTTCGCTATGCCCACACCCCGACCATATAGAGGTCGTCCCCGGGCGTCCGACCGAAGTGTCTAACTCTGCTCGGAGTGTCGGCGGAGTCGGTCGACCAATCCCTGGGTGTACGCGTCGAGATTCGGTACTGCGTCGGGACAGGCGACCATCGCGATCGTCACCACGTCGCCGAGGCCGAAGATTCCGTGATTGAGACACCGGCCGTCTTCGAGGAACGGAAAGCCTGCCGAGAAACGCGCGACGGCACCACACAGCTCGAGGTCCGCGCGGCCACGGTCGACACTGACGACGGTCGTCTGAGCACCGACGAACGACGGAGTGCGGTCGCTTTGTCGGAATCGGCGTCCCTGCACGAACCGGACGATCGGTGCAGGCACTCGCTCGTCCGCGCGCGCGACGCGGAGCAGCGGTGCAGCCGTCACTCTGGCTCGTTCGGCCGCGAGCGACCGAGTGATCAGCTCGGCTCGCTTCGCGATATCGGGTTCTCCGACGTGGAGGTCGACCGTTCCGACCACCGCTCGATTCGCTGCCGGCCACTCCACGTCGCCCGGTAGGGCCATCGGGACGAACGCCGCGACGGTGCCCCCGGTCGCGGACAGCGGCTCGTCGCCGTCGCCGAGATATTGGTCGAGGCACGAGCCGACGGCACACAGAGCGGACACCGTCACCGACGCGGCACCCGCGCGAACTTCCGTCTTCTGCATCGGCACTATGCGAACGACTCGATACGGCCCTACGGCCCGGTTCAGCGCCGTGGCCGGCACCGACGGCGGGCCGGGCTGCGACCCCCGGTAGGCGCGAACAGCTCGACGGGCCTCCCACCGTGATCGAACGAGATCGACCGGTGCTCGGACCACCGCGCCGAGAACGCTGACGACGGCGTTCTCTCGCCTGGGCTCGGTCTCCGGCGACAGAGCCGCACCTGTCGCGGACACTGGCTCGAACAGTGCGCGAACCATCCTCGATACGCCCAGCCCATCGGTCAGGGCGTGCCCGACCTGCAGTATCGCCACCGTGACGGCACCCTGCATCAGCGGAGCAGAACCGATTCCACGGACCACGTGCAGGTGCCAGGAGTGCTCTCGGAGATCGAGCCGAGTGCGGAGCAGGTCGCCCATCAAGATCTCGAAGTCGGCCCAGGGCGCACCGCCGAGATCGTGATCCGACATCCGTTCGGACAGCGGGGACGTATCGGGTACCCATCGCGGATAGTCCAGATTCAGCGGTGCCTCCCGGAGCCGCAGTCCCAGGCCGGGGACCAGCGGTGCGCGGGCCTCCACGTGCGCGACGATCTCGTCGAACGAGGGCGCGGGGCGTCCGACCGAGTCGAACGCCGTCAGTGAGAACTGGTCTCGAGAATCACCGCGGTCACGCGCGAAGTGATAGATGGCGTCCTTGATATCGAGCCGATCCATGCGACGACTGTAGTTCCGGCACCGCGCCGGTGGAACCGAACGATAGGCTCACCAGTCATGAGCGAAAAGATCATCTGGGAGTACTTCACCGCGCCGGTCCTGATTCACGCCACCAAGCAGATTCTCGACAACTACGGCTCCGAGGGCTGGGAGCTCGTCACGATCATGGCGGGACCCAACGGCGGAGACACGTTGGTCGCGTACTTCAAGCGCCCGAAGGTCTGAGCGCGCGTGGCGAATTGGAGCGAACGACTGTCCGAGCTGGGCATCGAGCTGCCCGACGTCGTCCCGCCGCTGGCGGCGTACGTCCCGGCGGTGCAGGTGGGCTCGCTCGTCCACACCTCCGGCCAGTTGCCGATCGTGGACGGAAACCTGACGTCGGTGGGCAAGGTCGGCGGCGACGTCACCGCTGAGGACGCCACCGCAGCGGCGCGCCTCTGCGCCCTGAATGCGCTCGCCGCCGTGCACGCGCTCGTCGGCATCGATTCGGTGGCCCGAGTGATCAAGGCGGTCGGCTTCGTGGCCTCCGCTCCGGGATTCACCGGCCAGCCCGGGGTGATCAACGGGGCGTCGAACGTCATCGGTGAGATCTTCGGCGATGCGGGCAAGCATGCGCGCTCGGCCGTGGGTGTCGCCGAACTGCCACTCGGTGCTTCGGTGGAAGTGGAGCTCATCGTCGAACTGCGCTGACGCGCAGTGGTGTGGCTAGGTGCCCTCTGGGGCACTCAACCACGCCACTGGGGCGCAGCCGCACATGTCACTGGGGCGCAGCCGCACATGTCACTGGGGCGCAGCCGCACTGATCACCTTCTGCAGGTGTAGGCCTCGGTGTACCGAGCATTCGTGATCGACACCCTTGTCGACCGACTCGAGGAATTCGTCCAGCAGGACGGCGAAGCAGTCGGTCGACGAGGTCGATCGATCGGTGAGCGTGGCGATACCGTCGGTGCCGCTGAGCTCGATGCGCATCAGGGACGGCATGATCGGCGTCCGCAGCGACAGTTGCACGGTGCTCGTTGCACCGCCCTCGTGCTCGAGCACCACGGTCCAACTGTCCGACGCCACCTCGCGGTGCGAGTAGGCAACGCGGACAATGGTTCCCAGTGCGGCGTCGAGCAGATCGAACACGTGCGGGCCGATGTCGAGGATCGCCCCGTCGTCGTGTCGCCACTGCGAGTTCGCGTACGCCCCACCGAGGACGGCACCGGAGAACCAGGTTCCCGAGCCCGCTGCCCACGGTCGTCCGGCGACCTCGTCGAGGAATTGCCTTGTCTCCGGGGCGAACCGGAGCGTCAGCGTCACCATCGAGCGGACGCCTGCGGCCGTCACTGCCGCGGCCAGTTCTTCGGCCTCGGCCATTGTTGCGGCAATCGGCTTGTCCAGCAACACATGTTTGCCTGCCTGCACCGCGCGGAGGGCGTACCCGGCTTGCACGGCCGGTGGTACCGCGAACGCCACCGCATCGACGGCACCCAGCAGGTCGTCGAACGATTCGAAGACCGGTGCCCCCAGATCGGCTGCCGCTTCGGGTCTACGCGCCCATGCTCCGGCGAAGTCGATGGCGGGATGGGCGAGTAGCGAGGGGGCTTGAGTCTTACGGGCCCAGGGCCCAGCTCCGACGAGTCCGACCTTCATGAATATCGACGGTAGTCCTCCCGGACACCGCGTGGAGTAGGCGACCTACAGTACTTTCATGGCCGACTCGAACCCCCAGCATCCCGCGTACGGACTTCTCCGGCAGGTGACGCCCACCGCGTCGGTTCTGCTTGCCGACAACCCGGGCAAGATGACGCTCGACGGGACGAACACCTGGATTCTGCAGGCGCCGGGGTCGGACGAGTGCATCGTGGTCGATCCCGGGCCGAAGGACAAAGCCCATCTCGACGCCGTCGCCGCGTCGGGCACGGTGGTGCTGACGCTGGTGACCCATCGCCACGCCGATCACACTGCTGGGCTGAAGCGGTTTCACCGAAAGACGGCGGCTCCGGTGCGTGCGGTCGGGGAGAAGTTCCTGCACGGGGGCGGCGCAACGCTGGCCCACGGGGAGGTCATCGAGGCAGCCGGGCTGCGCATCGAGGTTCTGCACACGCCCGGTCACACCGCGGATTCGGTGAGTTTCGTGTTGGACGACGCGATCCTGACAGGAGATACCGTCCTCGGTCGCGGCACGACGGTGCTGGACCCGAAGGACGGTTCGCTCGCGGACTATCTGCAGTCGTTGGACCGGCTCGAAGCGGCCGGTGCGGGGAAGACGGTACTTCCCGGGCACGGGCCGGAGTTACCGGACACCGCCGAGGTGGCGCGAGCGTATCGCGCCCACCGTCGGCAGCGGCTGGATCAGGTTCGCTCGGCGCTCGCCGAGATCGGCGAGAACGCGAAACCGATGCAGGTGGTACGGCACGTCTATTCCGACGTGGACAAGAAGTTGTGGCCGGCTGCGCGGATGTCGGTCAAGACGCAGCTGGCCTACCTCCGCGAGAGCTAGCGAGCTGCTGTCTCGACGGAACTCGGCCTAGCGAGCTCGGCGTGCCAGACGCTCGGAGTCCGAGATCAGCACGGACTTGCCTTCGAGGCGCAGCCAGCCGCGGTGTGCGAAGTCGGCCAGTGCCTTGTTGACGGTCTCGCGCGAGGCACCGACGAGCTGAGCGATCTCTTCCTGTGTCAGGTCGTGGGTCACGCGCAGCGAGCCCGCTTCCTGGGTGCCGAAGCGCTGGGCCAGCTGGAGCAGCGCCTTCGCGACACGTCCGGGAACGTCGGTGAAGATGAGGTCGGCCAGGTTGTTGTTGGTGCGACGCAACCGGCGAGCCAGGACGCGCAGCAACTGCTCGGCGATCTCGGGGCGCTGATCGATCCAGTCCTTGAGCGCGGCGCGATCCATGCTGACCGCGCGCACCTCGGTGACCGTGGTGGCCGAGGACGTACGGGGGCCGGGGTCGAAGATCGACAACTCACCGAACATGTCCGACGGTCCCATGATCGTCAGCAGGTTCTCGCGGCCGTCGGGGGAGCGTCGCCCGAGCTTGATCTTGCCCGAAACGATGATGTAGAGCCGGTCTCCGGGCTCACCCTCGTTGAACACCACGTGCCCACGGGGGAAATCGACAGGCTGCAGCTGCTTCGTCAGTGCCGCAACCGCAGAGGGTTCGACTCCTTGGAAGATGCCGGCCCGTGCCAGGACGTCGTCCACTTGCGCTCCTTTTGGGATGTCGGTGTCGCGGAAACCCGCACCACCGAAAGCGTTTGTACTCAGTTCGTGCCATGCACCGAACTGCGGTGCAGTTCAGGCGTCGACGCCGATCCGATGATCAAACACAACAATTACCTCAGGGGAGTCTACTTCGAGTCGGTGAAAACCGAGTGATCGACGCCACCACAGGTTGCCAGAGGACTCGGGCGTGTGTTCCCGTTCACCCGAAATTCATCCAAATTACGACCAATGGGACGAAACGCGCGCTCAACTGGCTCGTTGGTCGGCCAGGCCGTCGCGCGTGTCGATGGTCCGCGGCGGGGTCTGGCGGCGTTTGCGGGTGTTAAACCGGGCCAATGCGTGCGGGAAGCCCTCGTTCGCCAGAGTGGCGACCTCGGACTTGCTCGCCTGATCGAGGAATTCCTGCACTTCTTGCTCCCGGACGCCGAGCTTGCTCAGACGAAACTCGACGCGTTCCATCGCGAGTGCGAAGAGCATGAGTAGTACCGGAAAGAGCACCACGGCGAGTCCTTGCATACCGGCCAGTTAACACCGAAAAGATCTCGATACAAACACGGTCCGCTGCTGCCGCGAGGAACGTTACGCATTCTTGTCCGTACAGTTGTGGAGTGGATTCGACAGCTCCGAAACGCCCCGACGTGCGCAAACGCGAGGAGACGCACCTCGGGCTCGTGCGTAGAGCTCGGCGAATGAACCGGACGCTGAACACTGCCTTCCCGCATGTGTACTGCGAACTCGACTTCACCACGCCGCTGGAACTGGCCGTCGCGACCATCCTGTCCGCGCAGTGCACCGACAAGCGCGTCAACATGGTCACCCCGGCACTGTTCGTGAGATACCGCACAGCCCGTGACTACGCCGAGGCCGACCGGACCGAACTCGAGGAGTTCATCCGCACCACCGGCTTCTATCGGAACAAGGCCAACTCGCTGATCGGACTCGGGCAGAAGTTGCTGGAGAACTTCGACGGCGAGGTGCCCGCGACGCTGAAGGACCTCGTCACGCTCCCCGGGATCGGCCGCAAGACGGCCAACGTGGTTCTCGGCAATGCCTTCGATGTTCCGGGAATCACCGTCGACACCCATTTCGGACGGCTCGTACGGCGCTGGCAGTGGACCGAGGAGCAGGACCCGGTCAAGGTCGAGCACGCCGTAGGCGCACTCATCGAGCGCAAGGAGTGGACGCTGCTCTCGCATCGAGTCATCTTTCACGGTCGACGCGTCTGCCACGCTCGTACACCCGCCTGTGGGGTGTGCATCCTCGCCAAGGACTGCCCCTCGTTCGGGACCGGTCCGACCGACCCCGCAACCGCAGCTGCGTTGGTGAAGGGCCCGGAAACCGATCACCTTCTCGCTCTCGCCGGAATCGTGCCGTGAACAAATCTGCCCTGCGGTGGTCACTCGTCGCTCTGATCCTGGTGGTCGGGATGGTCTACGCGCTGTGGCCCCGGAGCGACGCGCCGACCGCGCAGCCCATGGATTCGCCCGGCCTCGGGCAGCGAACGCCGAGCACGGACGAGCGTCGTGCAGTCGACACCCCCGAGGCGCTCGCACCACTGCGTCAGGACGCCGGTCTTGCCGCATGCCCCACGGCGTCGGGCAACGCCGCGGGCCCGTTGACGGGCATCACCCTCGAATGCATCGGCGACGGCTCGTACGTCGACCTCGGGCAGGCACTCGCGGGCCGCCCTGCTTTGCTCAACATCTGGGCGTACTGGTGTGGCCCGTGCGCCGAAGAGCTGCCCTATCTGCAGCAGTACGCCGACCGGGCAGGCGAGAAGATCGAGGTCCTGACCGTCCACAACGACGCCAACGAGGCCAACGGCCTGACTCGGCTGACCGATTACGGCGTCACCCTGCCCGGCGTTCAGGACGGAGGCGGCCGCGTCGTCGCCGCCGTCGGAGCACCCAACGTGCTGCCCGTTTCCGTTTTGATATCTGCGGATGGCACTGTCGCCAAGGTGCTGCCACAACCTTTCCGTAGCGTCGACGAGATCGCCGACGCCGTACGCGTGAACCTCGGAGTCGACTCGTGAGCGCACCCGACTGGCTCGGACGCATGCTCGACGTGGCAGGCAGGGCCGGCGGACTGACCGACACCACCGGCATCAACCCAGTGCTGCAGCGTCAGGCACCGCCGTCCGACCGACCGCGGTCCGCCGCTGTGCTGGTGCTGTTCGGCGGCCCCGCCTCCGCAGATCCCACCTCGCCCGGTGGATTGCCCGCCGACGCCGACGTCCTGCTGACTCAGCGCGCGTCGACGCTGCGAGATCACAGCGGGCAGATCGCCTTCCCCGGCGGAGCCACCGACCCGGGCGACGACGGCCCGGTCGGCACGGCACTGCGCGAGGCGCAGGAGGAAACCGGACTCGATCCGGCAGGCGTCGTGCCACTGGCGACGATGCCGGGCATCTACGTTCCGCCGTCGCGCTTCGATGTGGTTCCGGTGCTCTCGTACTGGGAGCGACCGACCCCGGTGCGCGTCGTCGATCCCGGGGAGACCGAGCGAGTGGTGCGAGTTCCATTGCGCGAGTTGCTCGATCCGGACAATCGATTTCAGGTGCGCCACCCTGCGGGCTACCAGGGCCCGGCGTTCGCCGTGCAGGGAATGCTGGTGTGGGGATTCACGGGCGGTATCCTGGCGGGTCTGCTGGCTGTATCGGGCTGGGAGCCCGAGTGGGACACGGGGGACATACGCGATCTGGAGGCCAGCTTGACTGCGGTAGGAGCGAGGCTCGATCGGTGACGGGTTCAGGGTGGGTCGATATCGCGGTGATCGCCATCGCACTGCTGGCGGCGTCGTCGGGATGGCGGCAGGGGGCGGTGGCGTCGGCGCTGGCGTTTCTGGGGGTCGTCCTCGGTGCCGTTGCCGGCATTCTGGTGGCACCGCACGTGCTCGAGCACGTCGACGGTGCGCGGACGCGGGTGTTCGTCGGTATCGCACTGATCGTGGTGTTGGTGATCGTCGGTGAAGTCGCCGGAATGGTCCTCGGGCGGGCCTTGCGCAGCGGAATACATTCGCGCGCTGCGAGATCCGTCGACAGCACGGTCGGAGCCGGGTTGCAGGCGGTGGCGGTGCTCGCCGCTGCGTGGCTGCTGGCCATTCCGCTGACGTCGTCCTCGCAGCCCGAGGTGGCCAGTGCGGTGCGCGGGTCGTCGGTGCTCGGTCAGGTCGATCAGGTGGCACCCGACTGGCTGCGGCAGGTACCCGAGGAATTCTCGGCGTTGCTCGACACCTCCGGACTGCCGGACGTCATCGGACCGTTCGGTCGCACCCCGGTCGCCGAAGTCGCCGCGCCCGACTCCGGTATCGCCGCGGGACCTGTTCCGGTGGAACTGCAATCGAGTGTCATCAAGATCAACGGCATCGCACCGAGCTGTCAGAAGGCTCTCGAAGGCTCCGGTTTCGTCGTCGGATCCGATCTGGTGATGACCAACGCGCACGTCGTCGCCGGCACCTCCGAGGTGACCGTCGATTCGCCCAACGGACCGCTCGACGCAGACGTCGTGCTGTTCGACCCCGAGGAAGACGTTGCCGTGCTTCGTGTTCCACAGCTGCAGGCACCGGTGCTGACCTTCGCCCCGACGCCTGCCGAATCCGGTACCGACGCGATCGTGCTCGGTTACCCCGGCGGCGGTCCGTACACGGCGAGCCCGGCGCGAATCCGCGAGATCATCAACCTCAGCGGACCGGACATCTACCGCACCGGAACCATCCAGCGTGAGGTCTACACCGTCCGCGGATCGGTGCGGCAGGGCAATTCCGGTGGACCCCTGGTCAACTCGTCCGGAGAAGTACTCGGAGTCGTGTTCGGCGCCGCCGTCGACGACCCCGACACCGGATTCGTGCTGACCGCGTCGGAGATCGCGGACGAACTTGCGCAGAGTTTCGCTGCCCCGGTGCCGGTCGGCACGGGCGACTGCGTCGTCTAGCTCTCGCGCGCTACGCGCAGGATTTCCTCGGACACCACGTCGGGTGCTTCCTGGTGGACGTAATGTCCCACGTCACGCACTGTTCGACGCGTCAGTCCCGGTGCCCAGTGCCGATCGCGATCGAGGGTGGTGGGCAGCACGTACGGGTCGAGGTCGCCGCTGATCTGCGCGACGGGAATCGAGGTACGTACGTCCACGGCGGCCATGAAGCGGCGTCCCTCGGCGCGGAACTGGCTACGGAACGCCCAGCGCTGATATTCGAGCGCGCAATGCGCAGCACCCGGAATCCGGATGGCCGAGCTCATCTTGGCTGCGGTGTCGGCGTAGTCCTCGGTGTTCTTCCACGCGGACCCGGCGCGGCTGCTCATCAACTCGCCCACCGCAGCTCCGCCTCGGCGCGTCAGCAGCCTCTCCGGGCGCAGCGGAACCTGGTAGCGAACGAAATGCGGTAGCAACGCAGCACGTTGCGCCGAATCCTTCAACACCGCTCGCCGCAGCGAGATGGGGTGCGGTGCGTTGATCAGCACCATCGAGCTCACCAAGCGGGGGTGCAACGCCGCACTGGCCCAGCAGACGAGACCGCCGTCGGCGTGACCGACGAAGGTGGCGTGCGGGTATCCCAGAGCGCGAACCAGTCCGACGATGTCGCCGGCCAGTGTCCACCCGTCGTATCCGCGTGGGGGCTTGTCGGAGTCACCGTAACCGCGCAGGTCGACGGCGATTGCCCGGACGCCGGACCGAGCGAGTGCGGCAAGTTGGTGTCGCCACGAATACCAGAAGTCGGCGAAGCCGTGCAGCAGGACCACCAGCGGTGCGTCCGGTGCATGTTCGCCGACCTCGACGACGTGGAACCGGATTCCGTTGGCGTGGATGTCGCGATGGATCCACTGTCCCGGATACCGGACCGTGGACGGATCGGGCTGATTCATACTGCTCGATTCGCCCGGGCTACTACTTCTTGTAGCCGGGAACCCCGGGAATGGAATCGTGCTGGTTCGGCAGCACCGTCGACGCCTGCTTGAGCGAGTCGATGGTCTTCTCGGGCTTGCGCAGTTTCTTGACCCTGCGGTAGCCGAGGAATCCGAACAGCGCCGCAGCCAACACCATGAACGCGAACACGATGAGGAATGCGGCCCAACGGTAGAGCCACACGTCGAGCAGCTCGGCCGCGAAGAAGAAGAAGAAAAAGGTGCTGAACAGCAGAACCGTCAGAGCGATGATGAAGAAGACGCTGCCCTGCAGCCCCTTCTTGACCTCACCGGTGACCTCGGCCTTGGCGAGGGCAACTTCGGCGCGCACGAGCGTCGAGACCTGGGTGGAGGCGTCCTTGACGAGGTTTCCGATGCTGGCGCTACCAGGGGTGCGGGCATCGACATCGGTCAGAGGTATCGATGAAATCGTGTTCGGGACGCCGTTTCCGTATCCCTTGTCATTGCTGACGCTCAACTCTCGACCCCTTGTAATCGCTCTGCTCGGTGTTGTGCGGAAGATCGTATCGACAGTAGTGCCTGGGTAGCAGATTAACTGTTCCGCGAAGGGCGAGCGACGCTCGGCCCTCGTTTGGACGCGTACCTCGGTACCGCTTCCCGCAAACTCGCCGATCTTGGCCGATCGGGCACCGGACACGCCCGGGTCGTGAAATTCTCAGGTGTTCATCAGGTAATTTGCAGGGAACTTCCCCCTTTCAGGAGCATTCGTGAGTTCAACACACGCCGTCGCCGACGGCGCAATTCCCGCACCTCAGGTGCCGCGGTCACGCATCGTGATCGCGTCGATGGTCGGCACGTCCATCGAATTCTTCGACTTCTACATCTACGCGACCGCCGCAGTGCTCGTCTTCCCGCGTCTGTTCTTCCCGGCGGGCAACGACACCACGGCGCTGCTGGCGTCGTTCGCGACCTTCGGTCTGGCGTTCGTGGCGCGACCCATCGGGTCGATTCTGTTCGGCCACTTCGGTGATCGCATCGGGCGCAAGGCGACCCTCGTCGGCTCCCTGCTCACGATGGGCGTCGCGACGTTCGCGATCGGCCTGTTGCCGACGTACGCCGCGGTGGGTCTGTGGGCACCGGCCCTGCTGGCGATCATGCGCTTCACCCAGGGTGTCGGTCTCGGTGGTGAGTGGAGCGGTGCAGCATTGCTGGCGACCGAAACCGCGAAGCCGGGCAAGCGAGCCTGGGCCGCGATGTACCCGCAGCTGGGCGCGCCCATCGGCTTCTTCTTCGCCAACGGCATCTTCCTGCTCATCGTCATCGCGACGGGCTACGATTCTGCTAACTCCGGCACCGACCATGCGTTCCTCACGTGGGGCTGGCGAATCCCGTTCCTGCTCAGCGCGATCATGGTCATCATCGGTCTGTACGTCCGGCTCAAGCTCGAGGAGACGCCGGTGTTCAAGCTGGCCGTCGAGCGCGGGCAGAAGGTCAAGACTCCGCTGGCTCAGGTGTTCAAGACCAGCTGGCGTCAGCTGATCATCGGTACCTTCGTCATGCTCGCCACCTACACGCTCTTCTACATCATGACCACGTGGGTGGTCAGCTACGGAACGGGCAAGGTCTCCGACGTCAACGGGCCCAAGCTGGCCATTCCCTACACCGACTTCCTGGAACTGCAGCTCATCGCCGTGCTGTTCTTCGCGGCTCTGATTCCGGTCGCCGGACTGCTCGCCGACAAGTACGGCCGCCGTCCCACGCTCATCGTCATCACCACGGCGATCGTGCTGTTCGGCCTGTCGTTCCACTGGTTCGCAGATCCGGCGTCCGCGTCGGCAGGCAAGATGCTGGTGTTCATGTGCGTCGGTCTCGGCCTGATGGGTCTGACCTTCGGACCGATGAGTGCCGTTCTGCCCGAACTGTTTCCGACCAACGTGCGCTACACGGGCTCGGGAATCTCGTACAACACCGCGTCGATCCTCGGGGCCGCAGTCGCCCCGTTCATCGCCACCTGGCTGGTGAGCAGCTACGGCGTCGGCTGGGTGGGCGTCTACCTCGCCATCGCCGCAGCGTTGACGCTGATCTCGTTGATCATCATGAAAGAAACACGGGATCAGTCGCTCGACAGCGTGTGAGCGGCTGCGCCGCACGTGAGCGGAAACTCGTAGCAGGGGTCGGGCGGATTCGAGCGGTGGTCGCAACGGG
>NZ_JASHKS010000046.1:0-8903 GCF_030056835.1 Rhodococcus sp. IEGM 1372
CGAACGGAAACTAACCGACGCCAAGGTCGGATCCACCGTTAATCTGACACTCCCGAATCAACAACAACCGACTCCAGACAGCTTGACATTGAGCGCTGGTCATGAAATCGCGCGGACGGTTGACGCAGTCTGCGGCGATGAGTTGGCCGTCGCGGAGGTAGTAGCAGGTGAAGTCGCGATCGCGCTCCGGGTCGCCGTTGACGATGACGTCGTCGTATCCGGTGCCCAGTCCGGCGATCTGAAGCTTGAGGTCGTACTGGTCGGACCAGAACCATGGCAGCGCGGTGATGGTGGCGGACCCTCCGGTCAAAGTCGATGCCGCCACCTTCGCGTGTTCGTTTGCAGCGCAGACTCCTTCGAGGCGGACGCGCCGCGAGTAGCGGGCAACGTGGTAGGCGGCGCAGTCGCCGGCAGCGACGATATCGGGATCGTCGGTGCGGGTCCGATCGTCGATGACGATTCCGTTGTCGACGGTGATCCCGGCCGCTTCGGCGAGTTCGGTGTTGGGCACGATGCCCACCCCGATGACCACCAGATCTGCCGGGAGCGTGTCTCCGCCGGCCAGCACGACCTCGCGCACACGGCTGTCTCCGCGGAACTCCTCCACGAGCGCACCCGTCCGGATCTCCACGCCCGCTTCGCGGTGGATTCGGGTGAAGAACGTCGAGACCACCGGTGCGGTCACGCGTTCCAGAACACGCTCCGCGGCCTCGACGACGGTGACGTCGAGACCGGATGCCCGGAGGGACGCTGCCGTTTCCAAACCGATGTAACCGCCACCGACGACGACTACCCGTGTGCCCGGCGTCGCGGCCGAGCGTAGCGATGCGGAGTCGGCGGCGGTGCGCAGGTAGTGGATGCCCGCCAAATCTGCTCCGGGAGTTACCAGTCGGCGAGTTCGCGCGCCGGTGCACAGGGCGAGCTTGCTGTACGACTGCGTGACGCCGGAATCGAACGTGACCGTGCGAGCCTCACGATCGATGCTGCTCACCGAACCATCGACCAGCTCGATGTCCTGCTTGTCGTAGAAGTCCGCTCCGCGGATGGCCATGGCCTCGAGGGTCGAGGTGCCGGCCAGGTACGCCTTCGACAACGGGGGACGTTGGTAGGGCAACGTCCCCTCATCACCGATGAGAACTATCTCCCCGGCCCACTTCTCGCGTCGCAGATGTGCGGCGAGCTGAGCGCCGGCGTGGCTGGCACCGATGATCACCGCGCGTTCGGCACCCACTCAGGCCTGCTGCTTCGGGGTGAGGGTGACCATCATCTTGGATATGCCTCTCACGAAGTTGGACTGCACGTACTCGGGCTTCCCGACCACTTCGATGTTCTCGAACCGGGTCAGCAACTCCTCCCAGAGGATTCGCAGTTGCATCTCCGCGAGCCTGTTGCCCATGCACCGGTGCACGCCGAACCCGAACGCGATGTGGTTGCGTGCGTTCTTGCGGTCGATGATGAAGTCGTCGGGCCGATCGAACACGCGCTCGTCGCGGTTGCCGGAGGCGTACCACATGACCACCTTGTCGCCCTTGCGGATGAACTGACCGTTCAGGATCGTGTCTTCCTTCGCGATCCTGCGCATGTAGGCCAGCGGCGTCTGCCAGCGGATGATCTCCGACACCATGCCGGGCACGAGATCGGGATTCGCCTTCAGCTTCTCGAACTGATCGGGAAACTCGTTGAGCGCCAACACTCCACCGCTCATCGAGTTACGCGTGGTGTCGTTGCCCCCGACGATGAGCAGGGTGAGATTTCCCAGGAACTCCAGCGGCCGGTCGATGAGATCCTTCGTGTCGTCATTGGCTTGCAGCAGCGAGATCAGGTCGAAGCCGGGCTCTTCTCCTGCGGCCCTTCGCGCGGCCTTGTCGTGCCAGAGGGCGCTCAGGCCCTTGGCTGCGTCGACCATGGCACCGAACACCTCGTCGTTGTCCGAGGGGCCACCGTTGGTCTGTTCCATTGCCGTTGCCAGGTCCGACCACTCGACGAGCTTGTGTCGCTGCTCGTACGGGAAATCGAGCAGCGTCGCCAGCATCCGTGCCGTGAGTTCGACGGACACCGTGCGAACCCAGTCGAACGGCTGGTTCACGGGAAGGTCGTCGAGAACTTCCTGAACCCTGGACCGGATCAGGTCCTCCATCTCACGGAGATTCTTCGGGGCCACCACCCCTTGGACCGCGGCGCGCTGAGCGTCGTGACGCGGGGGGTCCATCGCGATGAACATCGCGATGTCCATGAAGCGCGGCGGCTTGCCGATGATGATGAACGGCTCCGCCGAGAACACCTTGTGGTTCTTGTCGACGGCGATGATGTCCGCATGCCGGGTGACCGACCAGAACGGCCCGAACGGGCTGTTCGGCTGGAAGTGCACCGGCGCTTCGTTGCGGACGCGCTCGAAGTACGACTTCCAGAGGCCTTGGCGGTAGAGGAACGGGTTGCTCAGATCGATGTCGGCGAGATCGACCTCGTCGACCGGCGGAATCGGTGTCTCGGTGAACATGACCTGGCCGTCGGTGCGGGTCACGATCCGACGCGTCTTGTCGTAGAGGTGCGCGCCGCGGATCTGCAGTTCCATCGGGATGACGGATCTCGCGGTGGTCGCGACGGTGTCGGCGATACTCATGGCTCTCTCCTTCGGTCCGCAGGTCAGATCTGGAATTCGGGAACGCGGACCGTCAAGCCGTCCCAGGATTCGCGCGCGGTCATCTGGCACGACAGCCGAGATGTCGGTTCACGCTCGGGGTTCATGGCGAGCATGTCCTCCTCGACCTCGTCGTTGGTGCCGACGACGTCGCTCCATGCGTTGTCGACGACGACGTGACAGGTTCCGCAGGCTGCTTCGCCGCCGCAGTCTCCGTCGATACCCGGGATGGCGTTGTCGACGGCAATCTGCATCAGGGATGTGCCCTCGGTCAGCGGTGCCTCGTGCTTCTCGCCGTCGTGCGTGACAAAGGTGACGTTGGCCATGGTGTTCTCCTCGCTGAGTAACTGTGTTCCAAGTCTCACTGCGATGGACTTTCCGAACCAGGCTCGAAAGCGTCGATTTGTTGTTAATTTGGCTCATGTGGGATCAACGGAGTCCGGAGTGCCCCCGCTTGCCTTCGCGCAGCTGCTCGGTAGTGGCGCGCTGGGCGAGCGGGCCGAGGCGGCGTTCCGACGCATCCTGGTGCGTGACGGCGTCAGCATGACGGAGCTGGTCACCCGCGACGGACAGGTGCCGCTGCGGTGGTTTCGGGAGGTGTACCCGGACCTCGACCGTCAACAGGGTTTCCGGCTCGGCGCGACGTTCGCGCAATACGTGCAGCCCACGTCGTTCGGCCCTCTCAGTCTTCCGCTGATCAGTGCCGGATCGGTGGCAGAGATGGTCGAGTTGCTGGAGTTCCTCCCGCTGGTCTCGACGGCTCTCGCCGTGCACATCCACCACACCGATCGAGGGTTGACCATCGGACTCGCCGGGCGCACGGGGGACGAGGGGCTCGACAGCATTGCTGTCGCGTACGGCGGTTCGTGCCTTCTTCGTCTGATCGACATGCTCGCCGGCTTCGCGGACGCGGTCGAACTTCACCTCGATATCCCGGCCCCGGAGCGCGATACGCTCGACGACGACGAGATCCGGCGCATCGTGTTCGATGCGCCGTCACCGTTCGTCTTCGTGCCGGCGGCCATCCTCGACGAGGCATGCCGGTTCTCCGATTCGTTGTCGTATCAACTCGGGATCGCGGAACTGAAGAAGGCCGTCGACGGCCGTCGTACGAAGTCGTACACGGACACCGTGCGCGCGCTGTTCGACACCGACCGCGAGTGCACCAACAGTGCGCACTGTGCCCGGAGAATGGCCGTCTCCACCAGCACCCTCAAACGAAAACTCGGCAACGAGGGAGCCACGTTCCGTGCGCTACGTCAGGCGTTCCTTCAGGAGCGCGCGACCGTGCGTCTGCTCGACGGTTCGGTCACCGTAGGGGAGATCGCCGCCGAACTCGGCTACAGCGACGTCGCCAGCTTCTCGCATGCGTTCACGCGATGGACCGGACGCTCACCGAGGGAATTTCGATCTCGCACCGCAGCACCGAGGTAGTGCGTTCGCGGTCGACGACCGTTCAATTCGTGCGCACGACCAGCGCGAAGGGTCCGATGTCGGTGACGGTGAAGCGCGGATCCTCGAACAGTGACTGCGGGAAGGTGACGGTGTAGCGGCGCACGTTCGGGTCGTTCGGGTAGACGTCCTCGGCCAGGCGCAGGGTGTAACCGTCGGCACCGCGGCGGAACAGGAACGCATCCGGCGCGCGCCACTGGCTGGTGTCGAGCGCGTCGACCAGCTGATCGGGCGTCTCGAGCTCGGTCCACTGCTCGATGGCGTCGGCTCGCTGATCGAACTGCGCCAGTGGGTTGGCGTAGTGCGAGGTCAGTCCTTGGAAGCCGAAGTACGGGTAGTAGCTGAGGAACGACGTGTCCGCCGTCAGTACGACGGTTTCGTCGCGCGGACGCTGGGTCTGCTCGGTCAGGGCGGTGTCGACCTCGCGGTAGTACGAGACCGCGCTCGGTGGACGCATGTCGGCGCGGTTGCCGTCACCGTCGGTGTCGGAGTACGCGACGGTGATCTCGGTCTGCAGTACCTGGGGGATGTTCTGCGCATAGGTCATCGCGCCGATGGCTGCTACGACGACAGCGGCGATACGGAACTTCGGTGGCTCGTTGATGGCCTGGTAGATCGCGTGGCTTCCTTCGAGGAAGCCGAAAACGCCTGCGCTGCCCAGCAATACGATCAGCACCGCTTCGAGGCGGAACGAGAGCAGGGTGGTGCCCGCGGCCGTGGCGGCCATGGAGAGCAGCGTCCACAGATAGATCGAGACGACGCCGACGCCCAGTGCCTGCGCTCGGCGTGAGGACGAGAACCGCACCGCCACCCACACCGTGCCGATGAGGCACAGCACGCCCATCAGGGAGAACTCGAACATCGGGAAAGGCAGTGTCGCACCGGCTTCGGGCAGATAGTGCAACGCTGTGCCCGACGTGGACGGCGCACCGCGCAGGAATTCGATCAGGTACGGCAGCCATACGGTCGCGGCGATGAGGCCCGATATCGCGGCGATCGCGGCGACCTTGATCGCGATGGGAACCAGTACGTTCCAGGACTTCTTCTCGCGATAGGCGAGGACGGCCGCGAAGAGCGCCATCAGCACGACGGTGAACGCCGCCAGGCCGAGATACAGCGTGTAGAACGTCGCGGCCAGACCGAGAAAGAGTCCGGTGCCGACCACCGCTCCCCACCCGCCCGAGGCGGTGCGGTGCAGGGCTCCCCACGCGAGGACCAGCGCGGGTGCGAAGAGCATCACGATCACGGCGCTGTATGCCTCGGGGGAGGCGTGGGCGACGACGAGTGCGGTGGTGACGGCGCTGACGGCGACGGCCCAGTCGGCTCGGATCAGTGCCTTCCACAGCACGAACGACACGACGGCGGTGACGGCGAGCAGCCCGATTGCGTAGGGCTTGAACACTTCCCAGCCGTCCATGCCCAGCAGGTTGCCGACGCGTCCGCCGAGCCAGAACCAGCCGGCCGGATAGAAGGGCGGAATGTCTGCGTACGTCATGTCGCGCAACGACGCCGAATCCGTCAGTCGCGTCAGGTATTCGGTACGGAACTCCTGGTCGACGGAGATGCCGAACAGGTAGAGCTTGGTTGCAGCCAGCGGCATCCCGAGGGTGACGGTGACGAATCCGCTCAGCCCGATCCACGCCGCGAGCCGAGCTATCCACGGCCACTTGTGAATCCGGTACAGGTAGATCGACGCGGCGAACAGTGCTGCAGCGGTCACCTGCCCGAGCGTCGTGATGGCGCGGGTGACATTGGACGAGTTGAACGCCGGCCACTGAACCAGTGAGAAGGCGTACAACCCGACCGTCGCCACGACCACTGCGACGAGCACACCGAGAGCGATTTCCCCGACGGCAGAGGCGGTTCTGCGAGCCGGTGCAACCCCGATTGTCATCGAGATCAGATGGGCAGCTTGCGGAAGATCGGCCGCGGCACGTGCCGCAGCACCATCATCACCAGACGCCAGGGCGCGGGAGTCCAGATCAAGGGGGTGCCCTTGCGTGACGCGTTCACCGCGAGCTTTGCGATGACCTCCTTGTCGACGGTCATCGGCGCTTCCTTGACGTGTGTGCTGAACTTGGTGCGCACCATGCCCGGGCGAACGACGGTGACCCGAGGTCCGAACTCGCGCAACGCTTCTCCGAGTCCTAGGTAGAACCCGTCGAGTCCGGCCTTGGTGGAGCCGTAGACGAAGTTGGAACGACGCACCCGCTCGCCTGCCACCGAGGACATGACGATGATGCGGCCGTAGGCCTGCGCCTTCATCTTCTCGCCCAGCAGCACGCCGACCGAAACGGAGGCGGTGTAGTTGATGTTCGCGGCGAGGACGGCCTTGCGCTGGTCCTGCCAGAGCTGCTCGGCATCGAAGTCGACGGCGAAAGCGACGATGGCGACGTCGACGTCACCCTTGGCCCAGGCCGCGTCGATCACCTTGGGATGCGAGGCGGTGTCGAGTGCATCGAAGTCGATGACGTCGACGGACTTCGCGCCCTTGGCCGTCAGCTGTGCGACGGCGCTGTCACGGAGAGGATCGTTCGGCAGCGCAGCGAGGATGACACGTGCCGGAGACTTCGACAGGTACTCCTCGGTGATCGCGAGACCGATCTCGCTGGTGCCGCCCAGAACGAGAATCGTCTGGGGGTTGCCTACGGCATCAATCGTCACAGCAGTTCCAGCCTTCTAGCCATATCGGAGGCGAAAACGCCTGTGGGGTCAACGGATCGGCGGACCTTGATCCACTCGTCGATCCGCGGGTACATCGAGTGGAAGGTCTCGGCGTCGGTGCGCGAATCCTTCGCGGTGTACAGACGACCACCGAACTCGAGCACCCGCTTGTCGAGCTCGCGAACGAACTCGTTCAATCCCGGCTTGATCGGGAAGTCGACGCAGATGTTCCAACCCGGAATCGGAAAGCTCAGTGGCGCTTTGTTTCCGGGTCCGAACAGCTTGAAGACGTTGAGGAACGAGTAGTGCCCGGACTTCTGGATGTCGACGATGATCTTCTTGAACTCGTCGACGGCCTCCGGAGGGACAACGAACTGGTACTGGAGAAAGCCCTTGGAGCCGTAGGCGCGGTTCCACTCACCGAACATGTCCAGCGGGTGGTAGAACGCCGTCAGGGACTGGACCTTGTTCCGGTAGTTGCCGGACTTGCGGTACCAGACCTCGCCGACGGCGGAGAACGTGTACTTGTTGGCCAGGCCGTTGGGGAAGACGTCCGGGAACGTCACCAGCGGCTTGGCGTTGAACCGCAGCGGGTCCTTCTGGAGTTTGGCCGGCAACTGGTCCAACGTCGCGAGCGATCCGCGCGAAAGGGCCGCGCGGCCGAGCTTGGGCGGCGGGGCGACCGCGTCGAACCAGGCACTCGAGTAGTCGTAGTTGTTCTCGCTGCCGTCGCTGTGCAGGGCGATGGTCTCGTCGAGGGTGGTGGTGACGTCTCCGTCGGCGATGAAGTAGGCCGTCTCCGTCGGCGTCATCTCGATCGTCGCGCGCAGGATGATGCCGGTCAGGCCGTTGCCGCCGACCGTCGCCCAGAAGAGCTTGGCGTTCTTGCCCGACGGCGTCAGGTGGCGGACCTGACCGTCCGCGGTGAGCAGTTCCATCGAGCGGACGTGGTTGCCGAAGCTGCCCGCGCTGTGATGGTTCTTGCCGTGGATGTCGGTGCCGATGGCCCCGCCGATCGTGACCTGGCGGGTACCCGGCAGCACCGGTACCCACAGGCCGAACGGCAGCGCGGCGCGCATCAGCTGGTCGAGGTTGACGCCACCGTCGACGTCGACGATGCGCGTCGACGCGTCGATGCTGTGGATGCCGTTCAAGGCATTCATGTCGATGACCAGGCCGCCGGAGTTCTGCGCATTGTCACCGTAGGAGCGGCCGAGGCCGCGGGCGATGACGCCGCGTCGGAGGTGGGCCGGCTTGGAGTCGTTCTGCTCGGCGACCTGCTTGACCGCGTTCGCGATGAGCTCGGGGTCGGAGGTCGAGAGCACCTCTCCGGTGGAGGGAGCGGTACGGCCCCAACCGGTGAGTGTGCGGGTCTGCGTGGGTAGCGGCGCAGTGTTCCCGGCCTGTGGTTCCAGGGGGAAGAGTGCGTCGTCGGCTGTCGTGGACATCGCTCAAGAGGGTACCCGCACCGCAGCAGCGGCTAGTGTCAGTCCTCGTGTCCACCCCCGACCGCTCCGCAGAAGAAGGCTCCACGGGCGACGACTGGTCGCCCGAGAACGACGAGTTGCAGCATCACGTCCCGCTACCCGTCGAGTTGCCGCTGACCGAGAACATCGCCGACGCGGCCCTCGATCTCAAGACGCAGGTGGTGCGTTTCTTGGCGACGGGTGTGCTGTCGGCCATCGTCGACCAGGGCGTCAACCTGATCCTGCACTTCGTGTTCGGTGTCGGGGTCACACTGGCCAAGGCCATCGGCTTCGTACTCGGAACGACGACGGCCTACCTGATCAACCGCCGCTGGACGTTCAACGCGGCCCCGTCACGGGCCCGGTTCTTCGCCGTCGTCGCGCTGTACGGAGTCACCTTCGCCGTCCAGGTCGGCATCTACACCTGGCTCTACCAGGCTCTTCCCGACGGCTTCTGGTACGCCAACGTGGCCTTCGTCATCGCGCAGGGTACGGCGACGGTCATCAACTTCCTCGTCCAGCGATTCGTGATCTTCAAAATCCGCTGAGTCGCGGGTTCGGGCTCGGGGGTCGCAGGCGCGGATTCGCCTCCGTGAGGTTCGCCCCGGGGGTTCGCCAGCGCGGGTTCGCCCCGTGAGGTTCGCAAACGCGCGCGCACTTGCCAAATGCGCGCATTCTCGTCA
>NZ_JASHKS010000046.1:9003-33711 GCF_030056835.1 Rhodococcus sp. IEGM 1372
GCGGTCAGGGGCGATTCTGCGCGCGTCTGACGAATGCGAGCGCGTTTGCCCGGATCTGGTGGTGCCGCCTCGTCCCGCCGCTCACGAGAAGTTCGGCAGGTCTCCGCGTTCGAGGGCTTGGGCGAGGGTGGGTGCGGCTTTGACCTTGTCGGAGAGTGCGCAAACGCGCGCGCACTTGCCAAATGCGCGCATTCTCGTCAGCGGTCAGGGGCGATTCTGCGCGCGTCTGACGAATGCGAGCGCGTTTGCCCGGATGTGGCCTCGTCCCGCCGCTCACGAGAAGTTCGGCAGGTCTCCGTTTTCGAGGGCTTCGGCGAGGGTGGGGGCGGCTATGTCCTTGTCGGAGAGTTCGTAGGTCAGGGGTGTGCCGTCGCGGGCGGTGGTGGGCCAGTCGATGCCCAGTGCGGGGTCGAGGGGGTTGATGTCGCGGTCCAAGGCCGGGGTGTATTCGAGGGTGCACAGGTACATGACGGTCGAGTTGTCTTCCAGGGACAAGATGGCGTGGCCGAGTCCTTCGGAGAGGAAGACTGCTTTGCGGTCGATGTCGTCGATCAGCACGCTGTCCCACTGCCCGAATGTCGGTGATCCGACGCGCAGGTCGACGATGACATCGAGGAACGCTCCGCGGGCGCAGGTGACGTATTTCGCCTGCCCGGGCGGATTGGTGGTGAAGTGGATCCCGCGTAGGACCCCGGCGGCGGAGACCGAGCAGTTCGCCTGCAGCAGCTCCAACGACCGCCCGGTGGTGGCCTCGAACGCCGACGCTTTGAACCATTCGAAGAACACGCCGCGGTCGTCGCCGAACTGACGTGGGGTGTACTCGTAGGCACCGGATATTTTCAGTTCACGAAAGGTCATCGGTTCCCTCGGTCGATCAATTCCAGCAGGTAGCGGCCGTACCCGGACTTGACGAGTGTCTCGGCGCGCACGCGCAGTTCGTCGTCGGTGATGAATCCTCGTCGCCAGGCCACTTCTTCGGGGGATCCGATCTTGAGGCCTTGGCGTTGTTCGATGGTGCGCACGTAGTTCGAGGCGTCGAGCAGGGAGTCGAAGGTGCCGGTGTCGAGCCAGGCGGTCCCGCGAGGGAGAACTTCGACGTGGAGGCGGCCGGCCGCCAAGTAGTGGCGGTTGACGTCGGTGATCTCGTATTCCCCGCGGGCGGAGGGCTCGAGGTCGCGGGCGATGGCGATGACGTCGTTGTCGTAGAAGTACAGGCCGGGGACGGCGTAGTTCGATTTCGGGGCGGCGGGTTTTTCTTCGAGGGAGATGGCTTTACGGTTGTCGTCGAATTCGATGACGCCGTAGGCGGTGGGGTCGGAGACCTCGTAGGCGAACACGGCTCCGCCGTCGATGTGATCGAAACGCGACAGTTGGGTGCCCAGGCCGGGGCCGTAGAAGATGTTGTCGCCCAACACCAATGCCGCGGAGTCGGTGCCGATGTGCTCGGCACCCAATACGAAGGCTTGGGCGAGACCGTTCGGCTCGTGTTGGACCTTGTAGGTCAAGTCGATGCCGAACTGGGAGCCGTCACCGAGGAGGCGCGTGAATTGGTCGGCGTCCTGCGGTGTGGTGATGATGAGGATCTCGCGGATCCCGGCCAGGATCAGTGTCGAGAGCGGGTAGTAGATCATCGGTTTGTCGTAGACCGGGACCAGCTGCTTGCTGACACCCATCGTGATCGGATGAAGACGCGAGCCCGTGCCGCCCGCCAGAATGATTCCCCGCATGACCGCGAAGTCTTCCAGACCCTCCGATCACCCGCTCGCTTGTGCCTGCCCCGTTTCTGCTGCGTGAGCTCCGAGGTGCACTTACGCTCGCCGCATACCCAGCTTCCGAGAGAACCGAGGACAAGCCACGTGACGACAACGAACCAGATCTCCACCGGTATCGATCAGGTCACCGCTCTGCTCTCCACAGTGACCGAAGCCGAACGCGCATCGGCCACGCCCTGCACCGAGTGGACCGTCGCCCAGCTGACGGACCACCTGGTGAACACCGCGGCCAACTTGGTGACCATGGCTCGGGGTGGCGAGATCGATTGGTCGGCGTCGCCCGAACCGTCGCCGGATCCGATTCCGCTGTGGACGGAGCGGACTCGCGAACTGCTGGCCGAGATCGATGCAGGTTCACCATTGCCGCTCGGCATGGTGGCTGCGGAACTCTCGGTGCACGCGTGGGATCTCGCGACCGCACTCGGGCGCGGCACGGACGATCTCGACCAGACGGTGGCGGAGGAGGGGATGGTGTTCATGTCGGCCAACATGACCGACGAACGACGAGGCGGTGCTTTCGATCCTGAGCAGCCTGCACCCGACAGCGCAAACGCGTACGAGCGGTTGGCGGCCTTCGCCGGACGCACTGTCCGAGGGTCCTGACAGTTCCAGCGGCCGATCACTCCCACGGGATTCGGTACGGCGAAGTCCCGGTCTCGGTGATCGGAGTCGGCCATTCGGCCGGCCACAGGACCTGCGGATCAGCCTTGAGCTCTTCGACTTCCGGTGGCACCGGAGTTGCGTCCACCTCGACACGTTCCCAACTGCATTCACCCGACGCGACGCGGGTCGCGTAGTGGATCAGGTCGGCCGATGCCCGGCGGGAGGACGCCAGGCGGGCCAGCAGTTCCGCTGTGACGTATCGGGTTCCAGCCGGAGCTTTCAGATCGGTGTTCAGGGCCCGCGTGCGCGCGGCCTCGAGCTCACCGCAGGATGTCATCAGACGGTCGTACGCGGCTCGGGCGTGTGGAGGCAGTGACTGGATCATGCGTCCCGCCAGGGTTCGTCGCCGGTGCCAACGGAGAAGTCCTCGTCCGGAGTGTCGAGGACCGGTCGGATATCCGCGGTCTTTCCCGCTTCGACGGACTGCTTGCCGTGGTCGAGGAAGTCGTTCAATGGGCGTAACGTGTCGTCGATCTTCTTGCCCACCTGGCTCTCGGGATCGCCGAGCGCGTCGAGGAACGCGCCGAAGTCGTCGACCACCTGCTCGATCTTCGCAATGAGTTCCTTGGTCAGATCCATTGCTGTCCAGCAGATTTCGATGATACTTTCGACCTGCCAGGCCGTGCCCACCATCGGTACCTTCTTGATCATGACCTTCAACGCACCGCGGGCGTTGTCGACGGCGACCTCCGATTCGAGAAGTTCGACGATTTTCCGAACCACTGCCAGCGCAGCGTCACGGAGTTGTTCGGATATCACTGCACAGACCGCGGAAATCGTGCGGCCTGCGGGCCCCTCCCATCGCATTGCGGCCAGTTGTCGGTCGGCGTAATCGGTGAATGCCTGTGCGGCAGCGCCGTTCCAGTAGGCGTCTACGCGCCCCACACCTGCCGCGAACGACTCCGACGCGGCTTCCATGGCGTCGCCTGCGATCTGATATGCGTGGCCGATTCTCCTGATTTCGTTCCAGTTGCCGGTGATCGGCATTGTCGCCTCGTTCAGGGGGCTCCACCCGCAGAGTTCGAAGATCGTTGTGTCGATCTCTCCGAGCCAGCCCGCGGCATCGTCGAGTAACTCTCGGACTTCGTCGACGACGGGATTCGGCGCGGGATAGTCGATCCCGTGGGGCCGTCCGTAATCGGATGCCCCGTCGAATTCGTCCACGTGGCCGACGGCGGCACGATCCGAGCTGCCACGATCGATGCCCGGTAGTGGCGGCGCGCTTGAGTGAGCGTTCAGCAGGTCATAGTTTCGCTGATCCTGATCGGCATACAGCCATGCCGCTCTGTTGAGTTCTGCACCCATTTCCCCGCAGTTGGCGGACAGGTGAACCTGCCGAGTGCGTGTCATCTCCTGAAACCGTGCGAGGTACGGCTGAAGTCGTTTCAGAATCTGCCCAACCACGTTCTCGCTCAGGCCCGCCTGATCGAGCAGATAACGATGACTGGCCAGAGTGTCGCCGCCGATGCGATCGAGAAGATGTCCGAGGCCGGCTATTTCCGAGGATCTGGCGATCAGCGGTTCGGTCATTGCGTCGCGGTCCTTCTCAGTGACGAGATGAGGCCGTCGACATCCTCATCGGAGAGTGCGTTCTCGACATCACGGTCGGCAAGTACGACGAAGACCGCGACCTCTGCCGTGGCGAAACCGGTAGTGGTGACAACGTCGAATGTGGCGCGGGGAGGAGGGCAGTACGGCGAAACCGGAATGTCTTCCACCAGGGCTGTGTAGCGGACAGCCGGGACTCCGTCGACCTGTAGATACTTGGGGTCGCTGATCTGAACAGTGGGTGCCAGTGAACCGTCTCGGTTGGTGAAGATCATCGACGCCTTCTGCGCTTCCTGATAGGCGAGGACAGTCAAGTCCCCGGCACGTCGACCGGTCATTCCGCTGATCGCCGAAGACTCGAACTCACCCCCCTCGCAATCGAATCGACCGTGGAGGCCCATTGCGCCGTACGTTGCGGTCGACCCGTCCTCGCCGACCCACTCCGAGAAACCGTCGTTCCAATTTTCCCAGTCCGCAGGAATATCGTAGGTCCAGCCGAATTTGGTGGCGATGGGCTGCGGTTGGCCGTCGGGCACCTCGATCTTCGGTGGCGGCCGGTTCATGGACGGAAACCCCGGCGCCATTGGTGGCGGGGCTGTCGTAGAGCCCCTGGGTTCCGGCGACACCGGCGGCAGAGTCTGTACCCCCTCGTACGGCTCGGGCACCTGCGGTGCCAGCTGCGGGATTGCCCACATGATTCCGAACAGCAGTGCCACCGATGCCGCGAGACGCAGCAGTATGTATCGAAGACGCATCGTCACTCCCCCCGAAGTCGAAGAGAAGCTAGCACGCGTTCCCGACATGCTGGGTCGACCTCCGGACGCGGTGCAACTATCGCTCCACTCGACGGTCCGATCGCCGGGAACCTACCCACCGAGGCGTCGAGTGGAGCATCCCGTGCCGCGACACCTGCGCTGGAATGGCCTGCGGACCCAGACAAGAACGGCCCGCAGGAGCATCCCCCGGTAAAGTGCCGGTACATGAGAATTCTCGTCACGGGTGGGGCCGGGTTCATCGGCGCGAACTTCGTACATCAGACCCTCGCGCAGCGTCCCGACTCCCAGGTCACCGTGCTCGACAAGCTCACCTACGCCGGCAACAAGGCCTCCCTCGAGCCGGTGGCCGACCGCATGGAGTTCGTTCACGGCGACATCGCCGACGCCGATCTCGTCGACCGCCTCGTCCGCGAGACCGATCTGGTCGTCCACTTCGCCGCCGAATCCCACAACGACAACTCGTTGACCGACCCGTGGCCGTTCGTACACACCAACGTCATCGGCACCACCACCTTGCTCAACGCGGTCCGCGAGCACGACGTCCGCTACCACCACATCTCCACCGACGAGGTCTACGGTGATCTCGAACTCGACGACCCGGCACGGTTCACCGAATCGACCCCGTACAACCCGTCGAGTCCGTACTCCTCCACCAAGGCCTCGAGCGACCTGCTGGTGCGCGCCTGGACCCGCTCGTTCGGGGTCCGCTCCACCATCTCGAACTGCTCGAACAACTACGGCCCGTACCAGCACGTGGAGAAGTTCATCCCCCGTCAGATCACCAACATCCTCAGTGGCTCTCGGCCCAAGCTCTACGGGGCAGGACAGAACGTGCGCGACTGGATCCATGTCGACGACCACAACAGTGCCGTCTGGGCGATCATCGACGGTGGCCGCATCGGCGAGACCTACCTCATCGGAGCCGACGGCGAAGCGAACAACCGCACCGTCCTCGAAGCGATCCTCGAAGAAACCGGAAACGCACCCGACGCCTTCGATTTCGTCACCGACCGCCCCGGCCACGATCTGCGCTACGCCATCGACTCCACTAAGCTTCGCACCGAATTGGGTTGGACACCAACATATGTCGACTTCCGCGCCGGCTTGAAAGCGACCATCGACTGGTACCGCGAGAACGAGCAGTGGTGGCGGCCGCAGAAGGACGCCACCGAGGCGGTCTACGCGGCGAAAGAATCCGTACTGCCCTGAAGCCGGAACTAACTACTGCGTGACATTCGATGGCGCAGCAGCAGATACACCGCACGACGCATGAACGACGTCATCAGAGCCTTGGCGTTACCGATGCGAACGTCGTTGTCGGACAACAACGTCGGGTCGCTGGCCTGCAGCGAGCGGTGGAAGTCCGCGGCCTGACGTGCCTGCTGTGTCGCCAGTTCCACGCTCCACTGTCCCGAGTTGATGCGGAACGACGCCAGTGGTTGCGGAATTGCCACGATGTCGCCGCGTAGCGCAACCGCGATGAAGGTGGCCTGGTCGATCAGGTAGGGATGGCTGTTGTCCCACAGCCCGATCTCGCGGAGTTCCGACAGCTTCATCATGACGCCGCCGGGTTCGCCGAAGATGTTGGCACCGGCCCGAACTGCGGTTCTGGCGGCGACTCGGCCCGAGACTGTCCCCTGCAGTCCGCCGAGCCCGCGGGCGGCGATGACCGTCTTGCCGTAGGCGTCGATCAGCGTCCGCTGTGCGGCGACCAGAACGGCGGACGGGTTGTCGTCGAAAGCCCGCACCTGGGTGTCCAGCGCGGTGGGCGCGATGGTGTCGTCACCGCAGACGAGCTTGATCAGCTCGCCCGTGGCTTCCTCGGTGACGCGGTTCCAGTTGGCTTGTGCTCCGCCGCCGGCCGGGGTGGTCAGGAGGCGGATCCGTGGGTCGTCGAACTTCTGCGCGACGGCGAGGGTTCCGTCGGTCGACGAGTGATCGGCGATGACCAGTTCGAAGTCCGTGAACGTCTGGGCGAGAATCGAATCGATGGTCTCGGCCAGGTACTCGACGTTGTTGTACGCCGGGACGACTACGGAAACACGGGGCGTCATGATGTGGGGGCCTGGCTCTTTCTGCG
Source organism: Rhodococcus sp. IEGM 1372 (assembly GCF_030056835.1). Lineage (NCBI taxonomy): Bacteria > Bacillati > Actinomycetota > Actinomycetes > Mycobacteriales > Nocardiaceae > Rhodococcus > Rhodococcus sp. IEGM 1372. The sequence goes on from NZ_JASHKS010000046.1 coordinate 15,843, forward strand.
GAACGAGAAGTCGCGGTAGCCGAAGAAGCTGACGACTGCCATCACGGCTGTGACGACCAATTGTGAAGGGATGGGCGGGAAGTGGAAGACGGACACGGCGATCGTCATCAGGGAGATGTTGGCGACGAACGCGCCGAAGTTCACGACGAAGAACCGCAGCAGATCACGTAGGAAGTGACCCCGCACGCGGAACACCAGGTAGCGGTACATCGCGAACGCGCACAGCACGTTGCAGAGATAGCCGAGCACGATCGCGGCGTGGTATCCGTACTGCTCGCCGATCAGCAACTGCCACAGGATGAACCACGCGGTACCCAATGCGGTGTTGACGCCGCCGACGAGCAGGAACGCGATCTTCTGATTCTTGACGATGCGCATCAGCGGCCCCGGCGCGCCGTTCATGCCCGCCGGGGGAGCAGGAGTCTGTGGTTCGGTCATCGACCCACCGCCAGTGCCTGACGCGTCGCGAACAGGGTGGACGCGATGCCTGCGGGCAATGTTCGGTGCGTTCGGCGATCGATCTGCGGCCATACCGTCGACCGCAGCCGTAGATCGCGACCTTGGAACACCGCCAGTGGGGACGCTGCCAACACCACGTTCGGTCGACGGCGGAACACCGTCCGGCAGGCTCCGAGAATCGAGCCGATGGTCACGGCCTCACCGGAGGCGAAGATCTTGATCGTCGGCGATATTCGTCGCGTGGCTGACATGGCAAGGGTGTCGGCGACCATCTCGGCCGCGTCGGACACATAGAGGTAGTCGCGCAACGTGTCCATCGGGACGTAGATGGATACGGGGGAGGCCATGAGGTATCCCCGGCACAGGTGCGAGATCAGGCCCTGCGGTTTCGCGAGGTTCTGCCCGGGTCCGTAGAGGTTCGCGAACCGGCCGATGGCCACGTTGATGCCGGTGCGTGCGCCGAACTCGGTCGCGATGGCCTCGGACTGCAGCTTGGCGAAACCGTAGTCGCCCAACGGAACCGGGTTCGTTCCCTCGTGATGTGGTGCGCCCGTCGCGCCGGCGTAGACGCCTCCGGCGGACGAGGCGAGGAACACGGTTCCGGTGCCCGCGCGGTCGGCGGCGACGGCCTCGATGTGCGCCAGGACGGTGCGGATCAGACCGTTCTCTTCGGCGAATTGTGCTGCGCTGGTTCCGTTCACGCCCGCGCCCGCGGCCCAGATCACGTTCCAGGTACCGTCGGCGAAGGAGTCGAAGAATTCCGAACAGCGCTGCAGCAGAGCCTGTTCGGCGGACGCCGTGTCCGACCATGGGATGGTGCTGGTGTGCACCCGATGTCCACGACGACCGGCCTCCCGGGTCACCGCAGCGCCGAGCAGCCCGCCGCTGCCGACGATCCACGTGTGCGTCGCGGTCACGCCGGCGGTGCAGGTTCGGTCGATGGCGCGGTACGACCGAGCGGGCCGTTTCCCGGGTCGGTGACGATCAGGTACGGCGGTTTGCCCATGGCCGTCTTGACGTTCACGCCCACGTACTCGGCCACCACACCGAGGGAGAACAGTGTTGCTCCGAAGCCGAACAACAGGATCACCATCGTCGATGCCCAGCCTCGTACCTCGGCGCCCGAATCGAAGACGAAGTACGACACCAGTACGTACGCCACCAGAATGAGGCCGAGTACCGCGAAGGCGATGCCGATGAAGCTGACCAGTCGCAGGCCCTTCGTGCCGCTCGAGAGCACCATCCGCCAGAAGTGCGAGAGCAAGGTACGCAGTCGGTAGCCCGATCGACGGTCCACCTCTTCGCGCAACGCCACCGGGCTGGTCGTGACGTCGCCTGCGATCCAGCCGAGTGCGATGTCCAGGTATGCCTCGGAACCGGCGTAGGCGGCGACGGAGCGACCGACTTCACCGAGCACCAGGCGGTAGCTCTGGTAGTCGATGGTGTTGTCCCCGGCCAGCGCCTTGGCGATCAGCCACTTCGAACCCTTGGAGGCTGCGTTGCGCCACATCCCGTGCGGTGCGACGTTGGTGGGCTTGGCGTAGACGACGGTGGACTGCTGGTCGAGGGCAGTATCCAGCATGCCGCCGATCGCCGCCGGATCGTGCTGTCCGTCCTCGTCCATCGTGACGATCCACTCGCCGCCGCTCGAGGCCATGCCGGCGAGGGTGGCGGGGTGCTGACCGAAATTTCGGCTCAGCCACACCCCGCGAACGAACGCGTGCGCGGCCGTGAGCTGGCGAATCACCGCGGCAGAGTTGTCGGGGCCGTGATCGAAGACGAGCAGAACTTCCTCGACGATCATCGGCCGCCCGAGGGGAGTATGCGTCACCTGCGTCAGCGGAAGGATCTCGTCCATCAACGCGCTGAGCGTCCGTTCGCCCTGGTAGACCGGTACCACGATGGAGATGCGGTGCGGATCAGCAGCAGAGTCGTCGGACATCACGAGGTCTGAGCCTATCTGCTCGACGTCCCAGCGCCGAACTCCCGAGAACTCGAATTTCTGCGTCGTCGCACATCGAGCACCACCAGGCCGACCAGCAACAGCGTCCCGCCGGCCATCGCAGCCAGTCCGAGTCGTTCGCCGGGCGGTCGGAAGGTGATCTGCAGGTCCGCGTTCTCGGTGCCGGGCGGCAGGTCGACGTAGAGGAAGATGTCGGCCAGCCCCTTCGTCTGCAGCTCCTCACCGTTCAGCGTCGCGGTGTAGCCGGGCCAGGCCAGACGCGAGAACACGACGCTGCCACCGTTGGGTGCGCTGACGTCGACGTGCTCCGAGTCCGCTTCGGAGGATCGGGGTTCGGCCGTGGCGTTCACGGTCGCGACGACGCGTCCCGACGACGCGGGAAGCAACCCGTCGATGCGTTCGAGGACGTAGATCTGGCGAGCGGACTCGGGAGTGGGAGCGGTCACCCACATCCAGCCTGCGGGTGCGGGCCGGGAGTTGGCGAGCGGATACTGGTTCTTCTGCAGCACGATTCGATCGAGTTGCATCAGGTCTGCGTACGTCTTGCCGGTGTACGGCTCGATCTCGAACACGCGTCGGAAGGCGTCCGTGCAGGTCGATCCCTCGTGCTCGAAGCACAGCAGGTTGGCGAAGTCGAGATAGCCGACGGGGGTGTACGCGTTGACGTAGTCCAGGCCCATGATCTTGGCGGAGTTTCCGTACACCTGGGAGTGCCAGGGCAGTCGGGGGTCGTCGGGTCCGTCGGCTGCGGTTTCGGTGAGCGCACGGCTACCGAGTTGCAGAGTCGCGCCCTGCCACTGTGGGAACTCGGCCTTGGCCTCGGATTGGGAGGTGGGCAGCCACCACTTGGCGAAGGGCGGTTCGTAGGTGGCCACCTGGTACATCGCGACCGGCGCGATCGTCACGAGGAGCAGCGCCGCAGTCGCCCGGGTGGAGAAGCGGTGGGCCAGCAGCAGAGCGAGCGCGCCGACGAGCAGGATCACCAGCGCAGCGAGGACGTGGCGACCGAAGAATCCCGGGCCCGACGAGCCGGCGCGAAGCAGCAGTACCAGCGTCAACAGGCCGGCCGCGAGCAGCCGAGGCCGCAGCTTGTCGAGCGTTCCGTACCGGCTGATCAGGGTGACCACGAGAATCAGTGCGACGAGGGCGACGAACGGCAGAATGCGGGCGGGCCAGCGGATCGGTCCGATGTCGCTGGGACCTGCGGTGAAGATCAAGGCGAACGCCAGCATGATCAGTGGTGCCGCCAGCTCGCGCAGAGCCGCGGGTACCCGACGCCACGCGATGAACGCCAGCGCGGGGACCACGAACCAGGCGATGTAGGTGACCGGCGATTCGGTGGTCTCGCCCGCCCAGGATTCGATGCTCGTCACCGCGGTCGGGATGCTCGCGGTGAGCGATTCCGACCACGGTGCCGTCAGGAAGTTGTCGTTGAACGTGCCCTCGTCGCCGCTACGCCAGGTGACCGCGGACGTGAGCACTCCGGGCAGGAAGGTGACGGCCCCGCAGGCCGCGGCCGCGATACCTACCGCGCACACCTTCAATGCCGGCCGCCACAGCCGCTGGAACAGTCGTTCGCCGATGGCGACGGATCCGATCATCACTCCGGCCATCACCGCGGCGTGGACGTATCCCACGCTGATGGCGAGGTAGAGAAAGACGAACGGCACGATCGGACCGCTGCGACCGCGGGCGTAGGACACCGAACTCGCCCAGGCGTTCATGATCCACGCGGTGCCCATCAGCGCGGTCACCCACGAGGTGTTCTCGAAGAAGAGCGTGAACCCGACGAACGGTGCGCTCGCGCCCGCTACCGCAGCCCAGTTGGCTCGCGCTCCGTAGGCCAGAGCGACTCGAAACACGCCCCAGGCCAACAGAATCGAGAAGCCCAGTTTGACGACCGTTGCCAGCAGTACCAGGTTGTCGATCGACGGCGAGATGTAGTTGATCGCCATCTGCACGGGATTCCACAGCCCGCCTTGGCCCTCGACCGGGTAGTTGCCTGCCATCCACTGATCGAGCACCAGCGAGGGGAATTGCCCGTCGCGCATGATGCGTCCGAGCTGGAGCCAGTTGGGTACGGCACCCGATTCGGTGTCGTCGATGTAGAAGAAGCGGGGATCGACGCTGAGAACCAGGAGATAACCGAGGACGACGACTGCGGCAATCGCAGCCCCCCATGCGAGGCGCTCTCGTCTGCTGTCGGGCAGGGAGCTGCTCGCGATCTGGGTATCCGTGGTGGGCAAGGGTCAACTCCGTGAGTTCGGGCAAAGACACCCGACTGTAGCTCTCGAGGTACCCGACAACCGAAACGTCGAGGCGTGCAACACGCAGGTGATCGAGAGACGGCCGACTCGGTACGGCTATTGCGAGTGACCACTCTCTAAGTTAGATTGACCTCAATCTATGACGGAGGTCACATGAACTCGAACATCTCTTTCGACGTCGTCATCACCGGCGGCACTGTCTACGACGGATCCGGCGGTCCAGGAGTGCGAGCCGATGTGGGCATCGTCGACGGCGTCGTGCGGGCCGTGTCCTCCACCCCGCTCGAGGCGGGCCCGGCGACCGAGGTGGTCGACGCCACCGGTAAGTGGGTCACCCCGGGCTTCGTGGACGTACACACCCATTACGACGCGGAAGTGCTCGTCGGGCCCGGTCTCGAGGAGTCCGTTCGGCACGGGGTCACGACGGTTCTACTGGGGAACTGTTCGTTGTCGACGCTCTACTCCACTCCGGTCGACATCGCTGATCTGTTCAGTCGGGTGGAGGCGCTGCCGCGCGATCATGTGCTCAAGGCCGTCGATACGCACAAGACGTGGACCAGTCCCGACGAGTACATCGCAGCGCTCGAGCGTCTGCCTCTGGGCCCCAACATCGCAGCCTTGGTCGGTCATTCTGATCTGCGTGCGCACGTGATGGGCTTGGACCGATCTACCGACCGCAGTCAGAAGCCAACCCGCGAGGAATGGCGCGCCATGTCGGACGCGCTCGAGAAGGCGCTCGATGCCGGGCTGCTCGGAATGTCGACGATGACGAACCCGTGGGACAAGCTGGACGGAGATCGGTACCGATCTCGTTCGCTGCCGTCCTCGTACGCACGGTGGAGCGAATTCCGTGCTCTGCACAAGATCCTGCGTAAGCGCGGCCGTCTGTTGCAGAGCATTCCGAACTTGAACACCAAGTACGACATGCTGTTCTTCCTCGCCTCGGCCACCGGCATCGGCCGCACTCCGCTCAAGATCTCGCTGCTGGCAGCGGCCGACGCGAAGGCGTCGCCGTGGATTCATCGCGTCTTCGGTCCGCTCGCTCGCATCGTCAACGGTCCGGGCAAGGGCCAGTTCCGCTGGCAGCACCTGCCCACCACGTTCGACGTGTATTCCGACGGCATCGACCTCGTGGTGTTCGAGGAGTTCGGCTCGGGCCGAGCAGCTCTGCATCTGCGAGAAGAGTTGGGCCGCAACGAGTTACTCTCCGACGAGGCCTACCGCCGGTGGTTCCGCGCCGATTTCGAGAAGAAGTTCAGCTCGCGCGTCTGGCATCGAGACTTCGCCGACGCCGAGATCACCGAATGTCCCGACGCGTCGGTCGTCGGCAAGAACGTCGCGGAGGTCGCGGCCGAACGTGGGGTACACGTGGTGGACGCGTTCCTCGATTTGGTGGTCGAGCACGGCCGAAAGCTGCGCTGGCACACGACGGTGGCGAATCACCGCAAACGGCAGATGGACAAGCTGATCAACCAGCCCGGGGTGACAGTGGGGTTCTCCGACGCCGGTGCTCATCTGCGCAACATGGCGTTCTACAACTTCGGCATCCGGTTGCTGCACCGTGTGCACGACGCACGAAACGATCGCCGACCCTTCATGACCGTGGAGAAGGCCGTGCACAAGCTCAGCGGCGAGTTGGCCGACTTCTACGGTCTCGACGCCGGACACGTGCGGGTGGGGGATCGCGCCGACATCGTGGTGATCGATCCGGCGGGTCTGGACGAGGAGGTCCTGGCCTACCGGGAGGAGACCATGCCGGAGTTCGGTGGCCTGAGCAGAATGGTCAACCGCAACGATCGTGCCGTGGCCGCCACCCTGGTCGCGGGCCGAGTGGTGTTCTCCGCTGGCACCTTTGCACCCTGGTTCGGTGTGTCGGAGCGGGCAGGTAGCTTCCTACGGGCCGGCACCCCGACGGCTCCGCGTCGCCGGGAGCGTGTGTGAGCCCGAGTCAACTGCAGCGTCGGACCGAGACGATCGGAAAGTTGCTCGACGCGACGATCGCGTCGTTGTGCGAGAAGGGCTATGCCGCAACCAGTGTCAGTGAGATCGTCAGCCGCGCAGGGGTGTCTTCCGGTGCCATGTTTCGGCATTTCGATACCAGGCTGGACCTGATAGTTGCCGCAGCGGACGAGGTTCGGCGACGTCAGTTCGTGGAGTTTCGCCGTGGCCTGTCCGGTTTCGGGAGCGCGTCGATCGAGCACTGCCTCGAACTGCTCAGGGCTGCATGCCGCGCTCCGATCAACGGTGCCTGGTACGAGCTGTTGACCGCGGCCCGTAGTGACGAGGAGCTGCGAGAGAGGTTGCAGCCGTTCACCGTTCGGTATCACGAGCAGATCGCCGAACTGGCTCGCACGCTACCGGTCGCCGGCGTGATCGATCCACGCCATCTGGAGACGGTGATCTTCAGCGTGGTGCATCTGCTCGACGGCGAGGCGCTGGCCGCGGTGGTGCATCCGCAACCCGAGCAGGAGGCCATGCGGCTGAGGATGATCGCCCACTTGCTACGCGGCGGCACTCTGTACGCACTGAGCGACGCGGGATGACCCACTGGACGGTGCGCACTCCGGGTGCCGAGCTTCCCGTCTTCGAATACGGGGACCCGGCGGCGAAGTCCACAGTGCTGCTGGTGCACGGATACCCCGACAACCGTCAGGTGTTCGATCCGCTGATCGCCGAGCTCGGCGACCAGGTTCGGGTGATCGCCTACGACACACGAGGAAGCGGAGCGTCCACGCTCGAGCACGAGGCGGACGTGTCCATCGAGCAGCTGGCGCGCGACGCCTTCGCGGTGGTCGAGTCGATTCCTGACCTCACCGGGAAGGTGCACGTCTTCGCCCACGATTGGGGGTCGGTCCAGATGTGGGAGGCGATGGCCTCGCTTCGCGCATCGACCGTGTTCGCGTCGTACACATCGGTGTCCGGGCCGAGTCTGGATCATCTGCGGCAGGTGGCACGGGCGCGGCTGGTGCGGCCGCATCGGTGGCCGTCGTTGGTGGGGCAGTTGGCCCGGTCCTGGTACGTCTTCGGGTTTCATGTGCCCGTTCTGGGCACACGGGTACCGGACTTGTTGGCACGGCTGAATGTCGAGGGTGAGCCGACCCCGACGGTGGCCGACCAGCAGCGCGGCATCGCCCTGTACCGGGCGAACGTGTTGCGGCGTGTACTCCGCGGGCCTGGTCCGCGGTGCGCGGTCCCGACCACCGTGGTCGTACCGTCACACGACCGCATGCTGTCGACCAACCTCACCGACGGTCTCGATCGATGGATCCCCGATCTGCGCGTCGTTCGAGTCGATGCGGGCCACTGGTGGCCGTACACGCACCCGGCCGACGCCGCCCGTGTGCTGATGGCGAGGGTGCAGGAAGCGGAGTAGACGGCGAGCGTCGAACGGATCGGTCCGGGGCTGTGCAACCATGGTCAGTGGTCTTCTTCTCTCCACGACCGCACAGAGCCACTACTCGAACTGGATGGGGTACTTCTCGGTATGGACGGCACTGCTCTCGATCGTCTCGGCTCGCCATCGGATGTGTCGGCTGTTGCCGGCGGTGACGGCGAGCCCGAACTGACTGTTCAGAGACTGCTGTTCGACGGCCCGTCGCCCCTGGTCAGTGCCGATATGTACAGCTCTGTCGGCAAGGGAAATGCCGAGCGCACCCGCACGGGTGTTCGTATCGCCAAGCGCAGCGTGCTGCACACCAACAGCTACTTCGGACGGTTCCCGGCCAGCTACTGGCAGCGGTGGACCACCGTCACCGAGGTGGTGTTCCGGGCGACCGTCGCCGGTGCGGGTCGGATCGATCTGGTGGGCACGGACTACAAGGGTCACGAGCGCACGATGGCCAGTACAACGGTCGATTCCGTGAACTCGTCGACTCAGTTGGCCGTTCCCGTCGCCACGACGCAGTTCCTCGACGGCGGCGCGCTGTACGTCCGCTTCACCACCACATCGAGCGAGTTGTCGGTGCAGGACGCGGAGTGGACCGTCGCCGCGCCGGAGAAGCTGCGTCCCACCTCGGTGGTGATCTGCACGTTCAACCGCGCGGACGACTGCGCCAACACCGTCGCTGCCATGGCCGACGATCCCATCGCCCTGCTCGGGGTCGACAACGTCTATGTCGTCGATCAAGGCACCGATCAGGTGCAGACGCGCGAGAAGTTCCAGCGCGTGGCGGCCGAGCTCGGCGACAAGCTCGTCTACATCACCCAGCCCAACCTCGGCGGTGCCGGCGGGTTCACTCGTGGGCTCTACGAGGTGCAGGGCAAGGGCGGCGATCCGGCCAACGTGATCTTCATGGACGACGACGTGCTGTGCGAGCCCGAGGCGATCGTGCGGATGAACTCGTTCGCCAACATGACCGTCGAGCCGGCGATCATCGGCGCGCAGATGCTCTACCTCTTGCACCCCGATCGCGTGCATGTCGGTGCCGAGGTGGCGAACCTGCAGAAGCTCGAAGCCGGAGTGCACGTCAAGAACGCAATTTCGGACAAGAGCGCGTTCAAGCGCAAGCGCCAGCAGGACGTTCGCGTCGACGCCGGCTACAACGGCTGGTGGTCGTGCCTCATCCCGTCCGAGATCGTCGGCCAGGTCGGCTACCCGCTGCCGCTGTTCTTCCAGTGGGACGACATCGAATACGGATACCGTTCTCGTGCAAGCGGTTTCGCGACCGTGACGCTGCCCGGTGCAGCGGTGTGGCATGCCGACTTCGCGTGGAAGGACTGGGACGAGTGGCACCGCTACTTCAACCTGCGCAACGGCATGATCACCGCCGCCCTGCACATCGAACTCGACGGTAAGACTCTCGCCAAGCAGCTGTTCACCGATCTGCTGCGGTACCTGGTGTCGATGCAGTACGGCATGGCGTACACGCTGATCAAGGCCGTCGAGGACTTCCTGGCCGGTCCGGAGAACCTGCTCGACGGCGGCATGGACGCTGCCGGTTCCATCCGGCGCGAGCGTGCTGCGTACGGAGAAACGAAGCGGCACAACGCGAACGACGTTCCCGGGGTGCGTCCGTCGGATATGTTCATCACCCCCGCGGGACCGCACCCGAAGAAGAGCATGGAATTCGCCGTGTTGGCCAAGCGAATGCTCAATCAGTGGCGCGGCACGGTGAACCCCGGTCCGGTCGCCATCTCCGCCGACGACGCCCACTGGTGGCACGTCTCGCTGTTCTCCCACGCGATCGTCACCGATCGCTCGCAGGAGGGCGTCCGAGTTCGCCAGCGCAACAAGCAACATGCGGTCGAGCTGCTCAAGCGCGGCGTGACCGCACTCAAGCGTCTTCGCACCGAAACCCCGACGGTCGCTGCGTCTTACCGCGCAGCGGTGCCCGAGCTGACGAGCCGAGAGAACTGGGCTCGCCTCTACGACCAGTAGCTATTTCGCGCGAACTGTCGGGGCCGTGCGAATGCGTACGACGACCTGTTCGTTGTCGGCCGTGTAGCCGAGGTAGTCGAATTCGGTGCCGGTGCGTGCGACGAATTCCGTCCACGCCCGGTACTCGTGGTTGCGCCAGCCGGGGAAGTTGAAGTACTCGTCGAACACGATGACGGTGCCCACTGCGAGTCGATCGGCCACGAGGTCCAGCACGGTGACCGTCGACGAGTACAGGTCGGCGTCCAGGTGCAAGAACGCCAACTTCTCGTGATGGCCCTTCAGGAAGCCCGGCAGCGAGTCCTCGAACAACCCGGGGACGATCTGTGCGCCCGGCACTTCGGGGATGGTGTCCTGCTCGAAGAGCCCTTTCGGGAACCCGGTGCGCCAGGTTTCGGGGAGGCCGGAGAACACGTCGAATCCGGCGACGACGGTGATGTCCTTGCGCGACGCCAGTTCCTCGGCGATGATCTCGAGCGTCGTTCCGCTGGCGACGCCGAACTCGAGTGCCATGCCGCGGATGGAGACCTCGCCGAGCGCGAACCGCAGCGTCGCGTGCGGCCGCAGGAACGTCGGGGCCTGCGGCATCATCTCTTCGGCGAATTCGGCGCTCTGGGCGGCTGCTTCGACGTCGGACGCATACGGGATGTCCCGACGCATCCGCATCTCGAGGCCGCGGATGAACGCGTGCAGATCGTCGATCTCCCGGCGTTGGCGTTCGAGGACGTCGAGCAATTTCGCCTGTTGATCGCTGGTCTGTTCGGCCAGCTGAGCGGTCTGCTGAGCCAGAACCTCGCCGATCGCTCGTTGAAGCTTCTCCCGTGCCGACGACTTGATGCGATCAGCGAGCTTCCGAGGTTCCGTCATGGGCACACGGTAGCGGTATCACGCGGGTGCGCGCACCCCTTAGCGGCAGCATCAGGGCCTGCGGAAGTGTTCCCGACGCCCCAGCCCGCGCAACCGGAACCATTCGGCCAGACCCTTCGGGTTACGGGTGGTGATCAGGAAGAACCAGGTGAACCGAATCCACTCTTGCGGCAACAGCTTTCGCATGCCGGGCTGCGACATGAGGTAGCCGCGATTGCGGTACGTGAAGTAGCGCTTGGTCGCGTCCTCCGGGTACTGCGTGTGCATCCGGCCGCCGAGGATCGGCTTGAACTCCTCGGCTCCGTTGGGATGGACGTAGGCGGCGGTGAGGCAGGTGCCGAACTTCAAGCCCGATCGCTGCAATCGACGATGCACTTCCACCTCGTCGCCGCGCACGAACAGCCGTAGATCGGGCACGCCCACTGCGTCGATCGTCGACGCCTTGAACAGTGCTCCGTTGAACAGCGAGGCGATGCCTTCGAGAAGGTCGTCGTCCGGGTTCGCCGGGTCGATCAATTCGGACCGCAGCCGACGCCATTCGACGCCGCGGCGCAGCGGAAAGGCCAGCCGGTCCGGATCGTCGATGTCGCAGACGACGGGGGAGACCTCGTCGAGGCCGTGGGTGAGAGCGCAGTCGTAGAGGGTCTGGAGCACCTTCGGGCCCTCGGGGCGGCCGTCGTCGTCGGCGAGGAACACCCACTCCGCACCGAGCGAGAGCGCATACAGAATCCCGAGTGCGAACCCGCCCGCGCCACCCAGATTGTGCTGCGAGCCGAGATACGTCGTCGGCAGGTCGATCGACTCGACCAGTTCGCGTACGGCGGGCTCGTCGGCATTGTCGACGACGACCAGATGATCGAGCGGACGTGTCTGCGCACCGATGACCTCGAGGGAGAGAGCCAACAACTCACGCCGCTTGTGCGTGACGATGACCCCGACAATCTTGTCAGCCACCGGCATTGTCTTCCCGCTCGATCTCCTTCAAGATCTGCGCGACGTGGTCTCCCGCGTCGTGACCGTCGTACGCCCGCACCACGTCCTCGATGCCGCCCTGTTGGCGAATCTGGCCGTGATCGATCCACATCGCGGTGTCGCACAGCTGAGCCAGGAATTCGTTGGAGTGGCTGGCGAACACCAGGATTCCCGAGCGCTTCACCAACTCCTGCAGGCGATGGCGGGCCTTCTTCATGAACTCCGCGTCCACGGCTCCGATGCCCTCATCGAGCAGTAGGATCTCCGGGTCGATGCTGGTGACCACGCCCATCGCGACGCGCACGCGCATGCCCGTGGAGTAGGTCCGCAGCGGCATGTCCAGGTAATCGCCGAGTTCGGTGAAGTCGGCGATCTCGTCCATCTTCGCGAGCATCTGCTTGCGCGTCTGGCCGAGGAACAGGCCGCGAATGATGATGTTCTCGTAGCCGGAGATCTCGGGGTCCATACCGACGCCCAGATCGAACACCGGCGCGACGCGGCCGCGGATGGTGGCGCTGCCCCGCGTCGGCTCGTAGATGCCCGAGAGCAGCCGCAGCAGCGTCGACTTGCCCGCACCGTTGTGTCCCACCAGCCCGACGCGATCGCCGTCCTTCAGGTTCATCGTGATGTTCTTGAGAGCTTCGACGACGACGACGTCGGAGGAGTTGCGATCGATCGCACCACCGGCCTTGCCGAGGAACGCCTTCTTCAGTGACCGCGTTTTGGCGTCGAAGATCGGGAAGTCGACGCACGCGTCGTGAGTGCTGATGCTGATGGACAACTCGAATACCCCTAAACCCAGTAGGGCACGCGGGCCCGGTACTTCTTGAGTGCGACGATGGCCAGCGCCCAGCCGACGACGGTGAAGCCGAGCACGATGTACCAGTGGTACGCCTGCTGATCCTCGCCGATCAGGGGGGCCCGGATGATGTCGAGGTAGTGGAAGAGCGGGTTGATCTCGACGAGCTTGGCGCGGTTCGCGGCCTCGCCGCCCATGGACTGCAGGCCTGAGGTGGTCCACACGATCGGCGTCATGAAGAACATCAGCGTCACGAAGCTGCCGAGGATCGGGGCGATGTCGCGGTAGCGGGTGGCGACGATGCCGAACAGAATGGACACCCACACGGCATTGAGCAGAATCAGCACGAGCGCGGGGATCGCGAAGATCACGGTCCAGTGCAGCCCGCCCTCGGGCCAGAAGATCGCGATGATGATCACGTAGATCAGCATGTTGTGACCGAACAGCAGCAGCTGACGCCACACCAGGCGATAGACGTGCACGCTCAGCGCACTGGGCAGCTGTTTGATCAGGCCTTCGTTCGCGACGAAGACGTCTCCGCCTTCGAGGATCGCGGCGCTGATCAGTCCCCAGACGATCAGGCCGACGGTGACGTGTGGCAGGAACTCGCGCAGATCGATGTTGAGCAGGACCGAATACAGCAGACCCATCGCGATGGCCTGCACGCCGGTGGCGATGGTGATCCAGAACGGACCGATCACCGACCGGCGATACCGCTGCTTGATGTCCTGCCAACCGAGATGCAGCCACAGCTCGCGCTGGTTGAAACCGGTTTTCAGGTCGCCGAAAGCGCGCCGATAAGTCTGTGAGTCCGAAACCGGAGCAGGCATCTGGTCTCCTGCCTCGCTCTCGGGATCCTTCGCTGGTGCCGACACGACGGTCGACACTACCTCTCTTCGGAGACTGCGCTCATTCCGAGCTTGCTACAGATACTGGCCGGTACCGCCGCCGCCGTGGCCCCCGCCACCCTGGCCGCCACCCGGAGCGCCCATCACACCGGGAGGCAACGCGCCCTGCCGCATCTGTTCGAGTTGAGCCCGCGCGGCCATCTGCTGAGCGAACAGGGCCGTCTGGATGCCGTGGAACAGACCTTCGAGCCAGCCGACGAGCTGTGCCTGGGCGATGCGCAGTTCCGCGTCGGTGGGGACCACGTCGTCGCCGAAGGGCAGTACCAGGCGCTCGAGCTCGTCGCGCAGTTCCGGGGCGAGGCCCTGTTCGAGTTCGTGGATGGACGACTTGTGGATTTCCTTCAGTCGCGTCCGGCTCGCGTCGTCGAGCGGTGCGGCGCGCACTTCCTCGAGCAGCTGCTTGATCATCGTTCCGATGCGCATCACCTTCGCGGGCTGCTCGACCATCTCCGACAGGCCCGATCCATCGTCCGATCCGTCGTTCGCGGAGGATCCGGCGGCGCGGGCCGCAGCGGCCGTCGCTTCCTCGCGGCTCAGGGCGAGCGGTTCCCCGTTGGGGCCGATCACTACGACATGGTCATCGGGCGCGCTGTTCGGCTCGGATTGAGTCATATATCCATCATTACGCCTCGCTCGCCGTTGCGCGATCGTCAGGGGCGATTATCCTGGTTCGGTCGTCGGGAACAGTGGAGGCCGGGAGGATCGAGCGTGCGAGGTGGGCAACCGTTCCCTGGGGAAACAGGACGTGGAACACATGCTTCACCGGTCGGCGCTTAGAGTGTCCGGCATGGGTTACGACGTCGCGCGAGTGAGAGGTTCCATCCCCTCGCTCGGTGACGGGTGGATTCATCTCGACCCTCAGCTGGGGATGCTGATCCCGGACCGCGTGTCGACCGCTGTGTCCACCGCATTTCGGCACAGTGCCTCCAATCATTCGGCCGGCAACACCTCGGCCAAGCGCAGTGCGGCTCTGCTGGAATCCGCCCGCGTTGCGATCGCCGATCTGGTCGGTGCCTATCCGTCCGGTGTCGTCATCGGTCCGGACCGCGCGACGCTGCTGTCCTGGCTGGCGGATTCGATGAGCTCGCGGCTGGGCCTGGGAACCGGTCTGGTGCTCTCGCGTCTGGACGAGGAAGCAGACGTGGCACCGTGGCTGCGGGTGGCCAGCCGGTCGGGCGCGCATGTGCGCTGGGCCGAGGTCGAGATCGATACGTGCGAGTTGCCCACCTGGCAGTTCGACGATCTGATCACTTCCACCACTCGGCTCGTCGCGGTCACTGCTGCGTCGCCGATCGTCGGTAGTGCGCCCGATGTTCGGGTCGCGGCGGATCTGGTGCACGAGGTCGGTGGGCTGATCGTGGTCGACGCGGCCGGAGCTGCCCCCTACGCCCACGTCGACATCAAGGAACTCGGGGCCGACATCGTCGCGATCGACACCGCCGCGTGGGGTGGGCCGTCGGTCGGTGCGTTGATCTTCCGCGATCCGACGCTGCTGGAACAGTTGCCGTCGATGTCGCTCAATCCGTCGGCCAAGGGGCCGGCGCGGCTCGAGGTCAGCAGTCACCAGTACGCGTTGTTGGCGGGCGTGGTCTCGTCCATCGACTACTTGGCCAACCTCGACGACACAGCGACCGGGACGCGTCGCGAGCGTCTCGAATTGTCGATCGGATCGTTGCAGCACTACCACGACGGTCTGTTCGATTACCTGATGAAGGCGCTCGGTTCGCTGGACCACGTGATGGTGCTCGGCAATGCACCGACGCGCATTCCCACTTTGAGCTTCACCGTCGAGGGCATGCCAGCGGTGAAGGTGTCCGAGCAACTCGCGCAGGCCAGAATCGGCAGTGTCAGCGGAGTCCACGGCGGCAGTCGGTTGCTCGACGCGTTGGGCGTCAACGACGAGGGTGGTGCCGTCACCATCGGTCTGGCTCCGTACACCACCCGCTACGAAATCGATCAGCTCGTCAAAGCGCTCACCGCGCTCGCCCTCTAAGAGCGGCTGCGCCGCACGTGCACGAGGAGCCTCCGGGTCGTTCCGCAGGCTCCACTCCGGCCTCGTAGCCGACTTTGAGGTTCCGCTTACGACCGCTGACCTGGGCTACTGGATTCGCAGAATCACTTTGCCGATGGTCTCGGCCTCGTCGAGCATTCGATGTCCTTGCGCCGCTTCGGTTATCGGAATCTCGGCGTGCACGACGGCGGTGACGCGGCCCTCGGAGATCATCGGCCACAGGTGTGCGGTCATGTCCGCGACGATGTTCGCTTTGCTCGACGGCCCGGTTTCGGGGCGGCCACGCAATCCGGCTGCATGCACCGAGCCGCGCTTGGCGAGGAGTTTGCCGAAGTTCAGCTCGCCCTTCACTCCGCCTTGCATACCGATGGTGACGACGGTGCCGTCCATGGCCAATGCGTCGAGGTTGCGGTCGAGGTACTTCGCACCCATGTTGTCCAGGATCAGGTCTGCTCCGTGTTCCTCTGTCTGTGAACGGATCTCGGTGACGAAGTCCTGGTTCTTGTAGTCGATCAGGATGTCGGCACCCAGGTCTGCGCACATGTCCAGCTTGTACTTGGATCCGGCAGTGACGGCGACGGTGACACCCATCTGCTTGGCCAGTTGGATTGCGTGAGTGCCGATTCCGCTGCCGCCGCCGTGAACGAGCAGTACCTGCCCCGAACGCATATGCGCGTCCATCACCAGGTTGGACCACACCGTCGAGGCGACTTCCGGAAGTGCCGCTGCGACATGCAGATCGAGGCCCTGCGGAATGGGGAAGAGTTGGGTGGCGGGTACGGCGACCTGCTCGGCGTAGCCGCCGCCGGCCAGCAGTGCACAGACCCTGTCTCCGACGTTCCAGCCGCTGACGCCCTCACCGAGTTCGGAGATGATGCCCGAGCACTCGAGTCCGAGGATGTCGCTGGCCCCCGGAGGCGGTGGGTAGTTGCCCTGACGCTGCATCAGGTCGGCGCGGTTGACGGCGGTGGCCGAGACATCGATGATCACCTGTCCGCGGCCGGGGCGGGGGTCGGGGACCTCGGTCCATTCCATGACGTCGGGATCGCCGAATTCTTTCAGTGTGATGGCACGCATGTCTCCATAGTGCGCCTCCGGCGCAGTGGTGCGGTTAGGTGCCCTCTGGAGCGCTTAACTACACCACTGCCGCAGGCACTTCTACAGGTCCCAGAGATTGATTCCGAAGTCCTCGGCATGCGTATCGATCTCGGCAAGTTCGGCGTCGGTGAAGTCCAGGTTCTTCAACGCCGCCACGTTGTTCTCGAGCTGTTCGACGCTCGATGCGCCGATCAGTACCGACGTCACGCGTGGGTCGCGCAGGGCCCAGCTCAGCGCGAGTTGTGCGAGGGATTGGCCGCGGGTGGCGGCAATGTGGTTCAACGCCCGGAGATGCTCGATGTGGTCGTCGGTGAGCCAGTCCGGATTCAGCGATTTGCCCTGCGCTGCTCGCGAATTCGAGGGAACACCGTCGAGGTACTTGTCGGTGAGCATGCCCTGGGCCAGAGGCGAGAAGGCGATGACGCCCGCGCCCACCGCGTCGAGGGTAGTGAGCAGTTCGGGTTCGATCCACCGATTGACCATCGAGTAACTGGGCTGATGGATCAGCAGGGGAACACCCGCATCGGCGAGCAGGTCTGCCATCTTCTGCGTGCCGTCGGGCTTGTACGAGCTGATGCCCGCGTACAGGGCTTTGCCCTGCTGCACAGCGCTGATCAGTGCGCCTGCTGTTTCTTCGATCGGGGTGTCGTGGTCGGGGCGATGGCTGTAGAAGATGTCGACGTGGTCGAGTCGCATTCGGGTCAACGATTGTTCGAGCGAGGACAACAGATATTTGCGAGAGCCACCGAAGCCGTAGGGGCCGGGCCACATGTCCCAGCCGGCCTTGCTGGAGATGATCAGCTCATCGCGGTATCCGGCGAAATCCTCGGAGAAGATGCGGCCGAAGTTCTTCTCCGCGCTGCCGTACGGCGGGCCGTAATTGTTGGCCAGATCGAAATGCGTGATGCCGAGATCGAATGCGCGACGCAGGATCGCGCGCTGGTTCATCAGCGGTACGTCGTCGCCGAAGTTGTGCCACAGTCCCAATGACACCGCCGGAAGTCGGGGCCCTCGTGAGCCCACTCGGCGGAACAGCATGGACTCGTAGCGATCGTCGGCGGCAACGTACGGCGGGTCGATGTAGGGATCGGTCATACGGGACTGCCCCGGCTTTGGTTGACATCTGATCTGTGAGGATCGCTCCTCACGGT
>NZ_JASHKS010000047.1:0-31781 GCF_030056835.1 Rhodococcus sp. IEGM 1372
AACCCTCCATAGCTTCTCGAATGACTCACCAGAAGCTTGGCAAAGAGGGGCGTCTGACGAATGCGCGCGCATTTGCGGCGAACCCGGCGACACCCGGCGCACAAGAAAGCTCCCCACCTGCGTGAACAGGTGGGGAGTTCTTGGCGGTGGCGGAGGGATTTGAACCCTCGGACGGGGATTACCCGTCACACGCTTTCGAGGCGTGCTCCTTAGGCCGCTCGGACACGCCACCGCAGAAGACTGTACCGGAATGACGGCCTGAGGCTAAATCGCCTGCTCAGCGCGCAAATCTAGTTACCGGTGAGCTTGTCCTTGATGTTCGAGGCTGCGTCCTTGACTTTCTCGACGCCGTCCTTGACTGCGGCCGAGGTCTGGTCGCCCTTGCCCTCTGCTTCGAGGTCCTTGTCTCCAGTGGCCGAACCTGCGGCTTCCTTGGCCTTGCCGCCGAGGTCTTCGGTCTTGTTCGAAACCTTGTCGCCGAGTCCCATGAGTGTCTCCTTCACAAGTTCGGAGCGCAGCGTTGCGCTCTGCCCTCTACCCTCCACAAAATCGGACATGCAGGCCACCATGTGACGAGATCGTTATCTCTGACGGGCGAAGAATCGGGTCAACACGTCGGCGCATTCGGCTTCCAATACACCGCCGCGGACCTGTGGCCGATGGGTGAGTCGGCGATCGCGCACGACGTCCCAGAGCGAGCCGACAGCTCCGGTCTTCGGCTCCCATGCTCCGAACACCACCGCTCCGACGCGGGCGAGGACCAGCGCCCCGGCGCACATCGTGCACGGTTCCAACGTGACGGCCAGGGTGCAGCCTTCGAGTCGCCAACCGTCACCGTGGATGGCCGCTGCTCGACGCAACGCGATCACTTCTGCATGTCCGGTGGGGTCGCCCGACGCCTCCCGCGCATTGCAGGCCCGGGCTATCTCACGTCCGGTGGCGTCGAACACGACGGCTCCGACGGGGACGTCGGCATCCGATGCCTCGGCCGCAGCCGACAGTGCGGCTCGGATCATGTCCGCGTCGGACATCGGCATCGGTTACCGCCGAAGCTTGTCCACCGCTGCGGCGAACTCGCTTTCGAAACCCAGTCGTTCGGCAATGGACTGCAGTTGCTCGTCCGGATAGTCGTCGGTCTCGGCGACGATGATGCCGAGCACGGCCTCGGGCAGTCCGAGGTCCGCCAGCAGGGCGAGGTCGCCCTCTTCGTAGGGCTCGATGTCGTCGAGTTCATCGGGGTCGACGTCGGGGATCTCGATGTTCAACGCATCGAGCACGTCCGCGGCAATTTCGTAGTCCACTGCGGCGACCGCGTCGGACAGCAGGAGTCGGGTGCCGTTCGGTGCGGGACGCAGGATGACGAAGAATTCCTCGTCCACGTCGAGCAGTCCGAACACAGCTCCCGAGCTGCGCAGTTCACGCAGTTCGGTCTCTGCCGCCGACAGACTGGTCAATGCGTCGTCGGACAGCGGCGTGACAGTCCACTTGCCTTCCTCTCGGACAACTGCAACGCCGAATCCCTCGAGGTCGTCGTACTCCGGTGCGGATGCGCGGTTGTTGTTCGCGCGCTGTGCGGCCATGCGCGCAACGGTAGTCCGGTAGGGGCCGGTATTCGAAGTCCACCTCCCCTCGACGTCACCCACCTGTGCCAATCTGATCGGGTGACTTCTGCCTCGGTGTGCGTTCTGGGTCTCGGACTGATCGGCGGGTCGATCCTGCGCGCGGCACAGGGCACCGGTCGACAGGTGTGGGGATGGAACCGATCGGCCGACGCGATCGCCGGTGCTATCGCCGATGGCTACGACGTCGGCACAGACCTGAAAGCCGCTCTGAGCAGGGCCGCAGCGCAGGATGCATTGATCGTCATCGCGGTTCCGATGCCTGCCGTCGACTCGGTTCTGGCGGCAATTGCCGAACATGCGCCCGCTGCTCCGATCACCGACGTGGTGAGCGTCAAGGCCGAGGTTGCCGCGGCCGTGGCGGCTCGCGGACTGCAGGCGCGCTACGTCGGTGGGCATCCGATGGCCGGCACCAACCAGTCGGGGTGGTCGGCCACCGATCCGACTCTCTTCACCGACGCGGTGTGGGTGGTGGCCACGGGCCCGGGAGTCGACGCCGACGTGTGGGTGCGGGTGGCCCGGCTCGCCCTGGACTGCGGTTCGGTGGTGGTGCCGGCCGAGAGCGTCGAGCACGACCGCGCCGTCGCCAGAATCTCGCACCTACCGCACCTGCTGGCCGAGGCGCTGGCAATCGTCGGGGCGGCAGGAGGGCCGTTGGCGTTGGGCCTGGCTGCAGGCTCGTTCCGCGACGGGACGCGGGTGGCGTCGTCGTCGCCGAATCTCGTCCGCGCGATGACCGAGGGCAACGCGGCCGCTCTACGCACCGCGCTCGACGAGGCACTGCATGCGCTCACCGAAGCGCGCCAAGAACTGGACGAGAACTCGACGAAAACACTGGTCGACGCCGGAAACGCAGCGCGGCTGCAGTACGAGCAGCACCAGCGTTTCGAGATCACCGACATCACCCCGGGCGAGCCGGGGTGGCGAGAAAAACTGCAGGACGCGGGTCGGCGCGGTGGCGTCGTGCGTCAGATCCGTTCGGCCAGTCCCGGGTAATCGAGGACGAATCCGTCGGCGTCGACCGTGACGGACGAGGTGGAGACCGGCGAGATGACGTGGATGCCCTCGGAACCGCTGCTGTAGGTCAGCGTGGCCTCTTGAATGCTGAGGTCGAGCACGTTCACGTAGACCGTGGGCACCTCGAGGTCCTGGACCTGAGTGTGCAGACCGAATCGACGGATCGGCAGAGTGTTGAAGAAGGGGCTGAGCACCATGTCGACGTCGAGTGCGCCACTGTAGGTCGAGCGCTGATGGCTGGTGCTGTTCTCCACCATCCAGTAGCCCTCGTCGTCGCGGCTGACGGACGCCTGCCGGTCACCGGACGCGAGCGAGGTGCGCACCGACAGTCGCTTGGTGACGCCGTATTCGTCGGTCACCAGGTCGTAGGACGCGCTGAAGGCGGGGTGATCGCTGCACGCAGCGCCGATGATGCGTCCGGCAGCCTTGATGCGATTGCCGGAGAGCTGTACTCGCACGGACTCCATGCGGGGAACATCGTGGGCTCGCCACGTCAGGATCGAGGGCCAGGTTTTCGCGTCGGTGGAATCGGACGCGGGGACGGAGGCATGCTCGGCACCCGATGCTTGAGTGATCACCCACCTACGGTAGGCGACGAGGCCCCCAGAAGATCAAGCGGACGTGCCTTTTCTCGCAGTTCATTAAGGTTGTGCCCGTGACGACAGAGAACACCGGCGGCGGTCAGTTCGATTTCGCGCATTCCGAACAGGCCGCGAAGAGTCGACAGGACAAGGCGACAGCCCTCGCGCGTTACGTGTGGGACCGCGGCATCACCGGTGCCGAACTACTCGACCTCACCGACGCCGTCCGCCGAAAGCTGGCACGCGCCGCCGATCTGCATCCGCCCAGCACGATGGAAACGTGGACCATCGTGGCCGAGCTGCTCGACCGCAAATCCGCATGGGCGGCCGAGCACCCCGGTCACGACGGTGCGACGCCCCAGCATGCGGACGAGAAGATCATGTGGGTCAAGCCGCCGATCACCCCCTGGACCTAGACGAGCGAGTCCTCCCACGCCTCGTGCAGGTGCGCGAAGCTCCCC
This sequence comes from Rhodococcus sp. IEGM 1372, assembly GCF_030056835.1. NCBI lineage: Bacteria > Bacillati > Actinomycetota > Actinomycetes > Mycobacteriales > Nocardiaceae > Rhodococcus > Rhodococcus sp. IEGM 1372. Next base: position 3,679 of record NZ_JASHKS010000047.1, read on the forward strand.
TCCCCCGCGATCAGGTCCTCGGGAGTTCCGTCCTCGACGATGTTTCCGTCGGCCATGACGAGCACTCGATCAGCGATGGCCACCGTCGACAGGCGGTGCGCGATGATCAGCGCCGTTCGTCCCTGCAGGATCGTCTCGAGCGCGCGCTGCACCAGCCGCTCGCTCGGAATGTCCAGACTCGACGTTGCCTCGTCCAGCACGATCACCGACGGCGCGGCGAGGAACACTCGTGCAAAGGCCACCAATTGCCTTTGGCCCGAGGACAATCGACCTCCACGCTTGCGTACGTCGGTGTCGATTCCCTCCGGTAGCGTCGCGATGAACTCCGTCAGTCCGACGGCGTCGGCCGCTGCCCTTACCTCCGCATCGGTCGCGGTGGGGCGTCCGAGTCGGATGTTGTCTGCCACCGAACCGGAGAACAGGAACGACTCCTGTGTCACCATCACGACGTTGCGACGCAGGTCCTCGTCGCTGATCTCCCGCATGTCGATGCCGTCGAGTCGGACGGCTCCGGCCGTCGGATCGTAGAAGCGCGCCAACAGCTTTGCCAGTGTCGACTTGCCTGCTCCGGTGGCTCCGACCATCGCGACCACTTGTCCGGCGGGTACGTGCAGCGAGAATTCCGGCAGCACGACGCGTTCGGGGCCGTAGGCGAAGTGCACGTCGTCGAACGTGATGTCGCCCCTTGCCGTTCCGATCTGCACCGGGTTCTGCGGTGCTTTCACCGACGGCTCTTCCTCGAGCACACCGGAGATCTTCTCCAGCGCAGCGGCGGCGGACTGGTAGGCGTTGAAGACCATCGCCAACTCGTCGAGCGGTCCGTAGAACCGGCGCAGATACAGCACGTAGGCGGCGAGCACACCGATGTCCATGTGGCCGTTGATCACTCGCCAGCTACCGAACACCAGAATGATGGCGAGCGTGACGTTGCCGATCCAGCGCACGATGCCGGTGTAGCTCGCCATGCCGCGCAGCGCTGCGGTGGTGGCGTCCCGGTACTCCGAATCCTCGGTACTCAGAATCGCATCGTTGCGGCCCTCGCGCCGGAACACCTGCACCGCGCGGATTCCGCCCATCGATTCGACGAAGTGCACCACGACGCGCGCGATCGCCACCCGTGTTCGACGGTATCCCTGGCGTTGTCGCCGCTGCGACCACCGGGTGACGAGCACCAGCGGAACGAAGCCGGCCAGCACGATCATCGCCATCGGAACGTCGAGATACACCAGAATGATCGCGATCGACACCATCGACAGGATGGCCGTCAACGCATCGTTGAGCGCGCTCTCGAGAAGTGTCTGCAGTGACTCGACATCGCTGGTCAGTCGCGAGATCAACCGTCCCGATGTGTACTTCTCGTGGAACGACAGACTCAGCTTCTGGGCATGGTCGAACACCCGGCCGCGCAGGTCGTACAGGATGTTCTGGCTCAACCGACCGGAGACGGTGAGAAACGCGTACGTGGTGACCATGCCGAGCAGACCGAAGCCGGTGTACCCGCCGACCGCCCACATCAGCGGACCCCAATCACCCTGTCCTGCAGCACCGACGCCGTTGTCCAGCGCATAGGCGATGAACAGCGGACCGGCGACGTAGGTGATGTTGTCGACCAGAATGATCAGGAACGACAGCAGGGCCTGCTTCTTGTACGGGCGCACCAACGAGACGAGCAACCGGCGAGAACGCCCGGCCAACACCAGGTTCCCGGTTGCGTCGACCTCCGATTCCTCACCGCCGACGCCGCGCCAATCCGCAGCTGCAGTTTGCTCAGCCATGAACCGACCCCATCACCTCGCGGTACCGCGGCGACGACGCCAGCAGTCCCTCGTGTGTTCCCTGCTCCACAATTCTTCCGTTCTCGAGATAGAGCACGCGGTCGGCCAATGCAGCGGTCGACGGCCGGTGTGCCACCAGCACCGTCGTCGAATGCGCCAACACGCGTCGCAGTTCCTTCTGCACTTTTGCTTCGGTGTCCACGTCGAGCGCGGACAGCGGGTCGTCGAGCACCAGCACCCGCGGCTTGCCGAGCACCGCCCGCGCCAGTGCGAGCCGCTGCCGCTGCCCACCGGACAGACTCATGCCCTGCTCACCGATGCGAGTGGCCAGACCCCACGGCAACTGCTCGACGAAATCCGTTGCGTGCGCGATCTCCAACGCCTCGGCCACCTCGGCATCGGACGCGTCGGGTGAACCGAGCGCGATGTTCTCGCGCGCACTGGCCGAGAACAACACCGGATCCTCGAACGCCACCGTGACGATCGAGCGAAGATCGGCCAACCGCATCGAGGCCACGTCGATACCGTCGATCGTGATGGTGCCCTCGGTGGCGTCGAACAGTCGGGGCACGAGGTTCGTCAGCGCAGTCTTTCCGCTACCGGTGTTGCCGACCAGCGCGACGGTCTCCCCCGGCTCGACGACGAAGCTGACGTCGGTCAGAAGCGGCGAGGACGCGTCGGGAAAGGTGAATCCGACGCGATTGAATTGCACTCGGCCACGGATCTTTTCGGGCAACTTGACGGGATTGTCCGGATCGGTCACGGTTTCGGGAGTGTCCATGATCTCCCAGTACCGATCCGCTGCTGTGCGCGCGTTGTTCAGCTCGGCCAGCAGGTACCCGAACGATTCGATAGGCCACAGCAGAAAGGTGACGATCGCAATGGCTGCGACGAGCGTGCCGACCGTCATGGTGCCCTGCACGATCGAGTACGTACCCACCGCCAGGATCGCGCCGATGGTGATGGGCTGCAATCCGACGATCACCGCCCAGATGATCGCCAGGTAGCGCACCTTCTTCAGTTCGGTTCCGCGTAACGTGCGCGCCTGTCGAAGAAACTGCTTGCCCAAGTAAGCACTTCGACCGAAGGCCTTGAGGACGCGAATACCCTGGATGGACTCCTCGACCGTCGTCGTGACATCGCCGGCCTGATCCTGAGCGTCACGGGCCACGACGCGATACAGCGTCTCGAACTTGGTGCAGGCGATCACCAGCGGTACCGACGTTGCCAGCATGATCAGCCCCAACTGCCAGGACTGGACCAGCAATACGCCGATGCCCACGACCAGCGTGACGGCGTTGATGATGATGAACGGACCGATGAACGCCATGAAGCGCCGCAGCGAACCGAGGTCCGCAATGGCACGCGAGAGCAGCTGACCCGATTCCCAGCTTTCGTGAGCCGAGACCGACAGCCGCTGAAGCTTGTCGAATACCGTTGCCCGCGCTGATATCTCGAATTGGCTCGACGGCCGCGAGACCAGATAGCGACGAACCCAGATACCGAGTGCATCGATGGTGCCGAGCAACAGGACGAAAGCGGCGGGCCACCAGACTGCCGAGAAATTGCGGTCGGTGATGGGGCCGTCGATGACACGCTGCATCACCAGCGGAATCACCAGACCGGTCAGAGTCGCGATGAGCGAGACCACGATCGAGGCGATGTAGAACCACTTGTACGGCAGCAGAAACGGCGCGAAACGGCGCAGTGAACTGGTCGTCCGCACTGGGTTCGGGTATGGCTGATCGACCGTTCCGGTTTCGGGATCGAGCACACCCGTAGACACAGTTCTTCTCCTTATTGCTGTGCTCGAATGATTTCATTGCACAGGCTCAGTTTCCAACCGATTTTTGGGCCAGCGCATTCCAGTGTGAAACCTCGAGCAAGGTCGAGGTCAAGTTCAAGAGCCCTCGAGTAACGTAGGGCCGTCGGGCGAGAGAAGGGCACACGTGAGCGCACGGTCGATGGTCGGGTTGTTCGCGGGGATCGGCGGGCTCGAGCTGGGGTTGGCCGAGGCGGGCTGGTCGACGCAGTTGCTGTGCGAGATCGATCCCGGAGCCGGGGCCGTCCTTCGAGCGCGTATGCCCGAGACACCGCTGCACACGGACGTCACCACTCTCCGCAGCCTGCCCGGCGACACCGAACTGGTGGCAGCGGGCTTTCCTTGTCAGGACCTGTCCCAGGCTGGACGCACCGCGGGCATCACCGGTGCCCGCTCCGGCCTGGTGGACGAGGTGTTTCGGCTCGTCACGCGGCGGCGGGGCCCGCGCTGGCTGCTGATGGAGAACGTGCCATTCATGCTGCAGCTCAGCCGCGGGGCTGCCATGCGACACATCACCGACGCGCTCGAGGACCTCGGCTACATGTGGGCCTACCGCGTCGTCGATGCCAGAGCGTTCGGATTGCCGCAGCGTCGCCAGCGGGTGGTGATGCTGGCCTCACGCACCGACGATCCGCGCGAGGTGCTGTTCTCCCAGGATGCAGGCCCGTTGCCCGACGGCGATCCGAGCACCCAACCGTGCGGCTTCTACTGGACCGAGGGAATCCGCGGTCTGGGCTGGGCGGTCAATGCGGTCCCGACGCTCAAGGGTGGATCGTCCCTGGGCATCGCCAGTCCCCCGGCGGTTCGCCTGCCGTCCGGGGAGATCGTCACGCCCGGCATCATCGGTGCCGAACGTCTGCAGGGATTCGATCCCGACTGGACGCTGCCCGCCGTCCAGCAACCCGGCGTGCGCAGCGGACATCGCTGGAAGCTCGTCGGCAATGCTGTCAGTGTGCGGATGGCGTCATGGGCCGCGCGTGCACTCGACGATCCGAAGCCGTACGACGCGTCGAACGATCTAGCTCTACTTCCCGGCCAGGCCTGGCCGACCGCCGCCTGGGGACGCGATCGAACGTCGTTCAAGGTCGCCGTGTCGACCATGCCGGTGCACGAACCCTACGAGGACCTCATCGACTTTCTGGACGACTCGAAGTTGCTGTCGGCGCGGGCCACCGCGGGATTTCTCAAGCGCGCACGCACCGGCAACCTTCGCTTCGCCGACGGTTTCCTCGACGACCTCGACGCCCACCTCGAGCGCATGGGCGGGTACGCCGAGCAGGTTCCGGTGTGAGCGCAGACCGCCCCGTCACCGACGCGAAAACCAGTGCGCGCCTGAGCAAGCAGAAGCGACGCGACACCAAGCCTGAGGTGGCGCTGCGGCGAGCACTCCACCGGCGAGGCCTGCGATATTTCGTCGATCGCGCTCCGTTGAAGGGCATGAGGCGTCGAGCAGACCTGGTGTTCCCCAGGCGCAAGGTCGCGGTCTACGTCGACGGCTGCTTCTGGCACAGCTGCCCGATTCACGCGACCGCGCCCCGAAACAACGCGCAGTGGTGGGCCGACAAACTGGCCGCCAACGTGGCCCGTGATCGCGACACGGACAGACGATTGATCGACGAGGGCTGGCGCGTGGTGCGAATCTGGGAACACGAGGATCCCACCGTCGCCGCCGACCGAGTTGAAGACGAATTATCAGGAGACTGAAACCATCTCGAGCCCCCGCGCGTCCAACCCCATGATCGGTCGAATCGAGTTCGGGGGAAAACGGTGCGTAGAAATTTGTTGCTCGCGGCGGTGGCGCTGGCGATGTCCGTATCGACGAGCGGATGCGCGGTGGTGTTGCTCGGCAACGCTTTTCCCGCAGGCAGTTCGTCGCCGCAGAGCCGGTACGGGTTCGAGATGTCGGAGGCAGACCGATATCTGGCCGATTCGGCAGAATTCGTGCGCAGTCTCGATCCTTGCGGCTTTCTCACCCAGCACGATCTCGCCGCCCTCGGCACAGTGGTGCAGCTGCGGCCCGACGGCGAATTGAGCACGTGCTCGGCCAGCCTGAATCCCGCGGGGTCGAGCGCCACCGACTCCATCTCTGTCGATCTGAACGGATATCGGCCGAGTTCCGACGACAAGGGCACCGAGCAGATCACGATCGGTGGCGAACAGGTGTATCGCGAGAACGCGTCGCACGGGTCGTGCCGCATCAGCTTCCCGCTCCGCGACGAGTTCGACGGTGCCACCGCGGGGGCCATGGACGGCTACCTCACCGAGTCCGGTCGTAGTTTCGCCGCCATCGAGGTGTTCCGCAGTGTGGGGGACGCGTGCCCCGCAGCGATATCCGTCACCGAGACAGCGCTCGCGCTGCTGGACGACCCACCACTGCGTGCCGATTCCAAGTACAACCTTCCGCTTGCCATGAAAGACCCGTGCGCGGTCCTGGAACACTTGCCCGCAACCTGGACGGTAGACCGCTGGAACCCTGCGTCCGATCCGTACCGTTGCCATTTCACGGCGTCCTCGGCAACATTCGAGGACAACTTGGCGATGCTCGACGTCTCGCTCGGCTACGTCGACGGCGACCTGCGTTCGACGGACCGCGAGCCCATCCAGCAAGGCGGCTACACCGTCGAAACACGCGGTTCCGATTCGGCGTGCTTCGCCGACATCGTGCTGGGCAACCCCGTGCTCGGCATGCCCGAGGAGGACAACACTGCCGCGCGCTATGCCCGCACAGTTCCCACCCTGACCGTCCTGGCCGACCACTGCGACTCCGCGGTCGCCCTGGCGGTGGCAACCGCCGATGTACTGACTGGCTAGCCTTGGTCGGTGCGTTCGAGAACCGAAGGCGTGGATATCCGCCGTGTCGTAGGGGCAATCTGCTTGATCCTCGCCGGACTGCTGTATTCGGCGTGGGTGGCCGAATTCTTCCTCGATACCGGACTCGACCCCACCACATCCTTCCTCAGCGAACTCGACGCCCGCGATCAGCCGTACCGCGAATTCTTCTCCACCGCAGACGTCGTCACGGGTTCGCTGATGATTCTCGCCGCGGTCCTCGGCTTCCTGGCAACCCTGCGTCGACGGCTCCTCGTCACCGGCTGGGTGGCGTCGGGCATCTTCGGTATCGCGACCATCGCCGACGCGAAACTCCCCCTCGAGTGTGTCGCGGCCGACGATCCGAGTTGCCCGATCGAACCCAGCGGGCTCTTCCCGCAACTCCATCATCTTCATGCACTCACCAGCACCATCGCGGTGTTCGCGATCTTCACCGTCATGGTTGCGTTCACGCTGGCCGCGTTCCGCTACCGGCTGTACCCGCTGCTTCGCACACTGGGCCTTGCCGTCCTGATCCTCACGACGCTGGCCACCGCGTGGCTGTTGATCGCCGATAATCTGCCCGGTCAGTACGGTCTCGGCATCGCGCAACGGATTCAAGTGGGCGGCATGTCGGCGTATCTGGTGGTGCTGGGCTGTGCGCTTAGACTCGGCGTATGTCCTTCACCGCGACCGAACTGAACGGATCCAAGGTCGAGCAGTACCAGCAGCTCACCGAGCAGGCCCGCGGCCTGGTCTTCGAAGAACCGAATTTGATCGCGAACGCCGCCAATCTCTCCGCGTTGGTCTATCACGCTCTGCCCGAGGTCAATTGGGTCGGTTTCTACCTGTACGACGGCACCGAACTGGTGGTCGGGCCGTTTCAGGGTCAGCCTGCCTGCGTGCGCATCGCCCTGAGCAAGGGTGTCTGCGGAGCGGCAGCAACTACCCGTGAGACACAGCGCGTCGCGGACGTCCATGCCTTCCCGGGCCACATCGCGTGCGATGCCAACACTCGCTCCGAGGTCGTCGTACCGCTGTACCAGGGCGAGACCCTGATCGGTGTGTTCGATCTGGACAGCCCTGTCCCCGACCGCTTCGACGCCGACGATCAGGCCGGCCTCGAAGCGATCGCGGCGGTTTTTCTCAACTCTCTGGGGTAGAACCAGCTGCCGCCTCGAAGAACCAGGCCATGACCAGCGCACCGGGGTCGACGACGCCGCGTGCGGCCTCACCGACGTAGCTGGCGCGGCCGCGGTTGGCAGTGATGTCCTTCGTCGATTCGGCTCCGGATTTCGCCGCGTCGGCAGCGTCCTGCAGGGTGCCGCCGTCCTTCTCGAGCGCGTCGACGGCCGGGGCGATAGCGTCGACCATCGTCTTGTCGCCCACCCGGGCGCCACCGAGTTCGGTGATGCTGTCGAGTCCTGCCCTGGCGGCCTGTCCGATAGCCGCGAGATCCGGCTCGGTTTCGAGCATCGTCCGGTAGAACTGGCGGAACCAGATGCCGAACAGCGCTCCGGACGTACCGCCTGCGTGGCCGAGGTAGGCCTCGCTCACCCCCTCGAATACCGTTGCTGCCGAGTAGCTTTCCTTCACAGCGTCCAGATCGAGCTGTTCGAGGGCGGCCACCATGTTGGTTCCGAAATCGCCGTCGCCTGCCTTGCGGTCCAGCTCGGTCAGGGCCGGTTCCTCGTCGAGTACCCGCTGCGCCCACGACCCGATCCACTCCGAGACGAACGCCGATCGGTCGCCGGTGTCGGACGGCGTGAAGGTCGGTCCGAATGCGCCGCGTTCGGCCACCGGTTTCGCGCCACGGCTCGATGCGTTGGGCCAGCCGGGTGCGTCGGTGGGTGCATCCCAGAGTTCGAGCATCTCGTCGTCTGCGCGGACCAGGGTGATCGAGGCTCCGCCCATGTTCAGCGCTGTGACGAAGCTCCCGACCAGCGAGCGGGAAATCTCGATCCCTTTGCCGTGGAGGTATTCCGAGAGTTCGCCGAACAGTAGATGCAGTTCCAGCGGATGCGTTGCCCCGAGCCCGTTGACGATCGCGATCACCGTTTCGCCCGACTTCAATCCGAGCGAATCCACGATGGGCTCGGTCAGCTTCTCCACGATTTCCTGAGCGGGCAGCTGGGATACGCGGTCGGTGCCGCGTTCTCCGTGGATACCGATGCCGAGTTCGATCTCTTCCTTGGGCAATTCGAAGGACGGTTCGTCCGCTCCCGGCAACGTAGGCGGGTTCAGCGCGACCGCCATGCTGCGTGCGTTCTCCGCGGTTCGACGCCCCAGCGCGACCACCGCCTGCAGGCTGTCGCCGCGTTCCGCTGCTGCGCCGCACACCTTTTCGACGACGATGGTTGCTGCGGTGCCGCGTCGACCTGGACCGTCCTCGCTCTCACTGGCCACGTCGTCGTCGACGAGAACGACGTCGGCCGCAATACCGTCTTCCTGCAACAGCTCTCGAGCGATCATGAAGTTCATCACGTCGCCGGTGTAGTTCTTCACGATGTGCAGCACTCCGCCGCCGGAGTCCACGGCCTTCGATGCCTCGTGCACCTGGAGCGCGTTGGGTGAGGTGAAGATCAGACCCGGGCACGCGCCGGTGAGCATGCCGCGTCCGATGAAGCCGGCGTGCAGCGGCTCGTGGCCCGATCCCCCACCGGACAGCAGGGCGACCTGACCGTCGGAGATGCGGTAGCGGCGGGTCAGAAATCCGGGATCGGCATGCCACGTGACGTCGTCGGTGGCGGCGACGAAACCGCGGAGGGCGTCGGCGACGAATGTTCGAGGGGAATTGGAGAACATGGCTCCACCCTAACCACCTGCGCCGCGTCCCTTCATCGGTTCTGCAGGACCGATACAGTCGGGGTATGAGTACCGAGACCTGGACGCTCGACGCATCGCACGGCGGACAGTTGGCTGTCCGGACGGATGTCACCGGAAAGGCATCCAAGATGGGGCATCGCCTCACGATTGCGGTGACCTCCTGGACCGCCACCGTCGAGTGGTCCGGGGACGCACCCACCGCGGTCACCCTGGACGCCGAGGTGGGATCGATCGATGTGATCGACGGCGAGGGTGGACTGACGCCCTTGATCGGACCGGAGAAGACAGTAGCGAAAGCCAACGCGCTCAAGAGCTTCGACGCCGGCCGATACCCGTCGATCACATTCCGATCGACCGACATCACCGCCGTCGACACCGGATTTCGACTGACCGGCATGGCGGAGATCCACGGCGTTTCGAGGGAGGTCACCGTGGATGTGAACGTCACCGACCTCGGAGATCGGTGGCATCTCGTTTCGGAAACTGCTGTGCGTCAATCGGATTACAAGATCACCCCGTATTCGCAGATGTTCGGAGCCATGAAGGTGGTCGACGAGGTCACCGTGACGTTCGACGCCGAGTATCGCAAGCCCTGAGTCTTTCCAATTCGACTGTCATGGTGGACACTACGGCGATGAGTCGAAATCGATGGATGTTCGGATCCTGCTTATCGGCCCTGACGCTGGCCGTAGCGTTGACCGCGGGCTGCAGCAGTCCAGCGACCTCGCCTGCCGATGGACCTCCGGGGGTGAACGTCAACGGCGTCGGAGAAGTGCAAGGTGCGCCAGACATGCTGACGACCCAGATCGGCGTTCAGGCCACGGCCGAGGACGTCACCGCCGCCATCGAACAGGCGAATGCGGCCGTGAGTGACGTCACGGACGCGGTTGTCGCGGCCGGTGTCGCCCGCGAGGACATCCAGACTCAGCAGGTGTCGATCGATCCGCAGTACTCCGGCGCACTGCCGGGCGGCACCTCTGCGATTTCCGGTTATCAGGCCACCAACACCCTGCAGGTGACGGTTCGCGACCTGTCGAGGGCGTCCGCAGTGCTGGGAGACGCCACGTCGGCCGGCGGAAACGCGACCCGCATCTCCGGGGTCTCCTTCAAGATCGACGACGATTCCGAGCTGATCGCCGATGCCCGGTCCAGGGCATTCGCCGACGCCCGCAACCGCGCCGAGCAGTACGCGTCACTCGCAGGCGGAGAACTCGGGGACGTTCTGTCGATCACGGAGTCGATCACCGGCCAGGAGCAGCCGAGGTCGTTCGGCGAGTCCGCCACTTCGTTCGACACGGCAGTGCCCATCGAGCCGGGACAACAGACCGTCAGCGTGAGCGTGTCAGTGAAGTGGGCGTTGAACTAGGTCCCGGCCGGCGGTGGCAGGCGGTAGTTCACCGGGGTGGCCGAGAAGTCCAGAGGATTGCGGACGCCCTCGGCCGCTGCTCCCGGAACCTGGACTCGCGGTTCGAGCCCGAGCGACTCCGCGAAGGCGAAGGCCTCGTCGATCGAATTGACCGGCCCCGCGGGGACGTTGCGGGCCATCAGTTCTCGGTACCATTCGTCGGCTGTACGTGATCGCAAAGCCGAGTTCAGGATGTCGACCAACTGATCTCGATGTTCGACGCGAGCAGAGTTGGACGAGAAGCGCTCGTCTGCAGCCAGTTTCGGCATAGCCAGCACCTCCGTAAGCGCCGAGAATTGCCGGTCGTTGCCCACTGCCAACGCGAGCGGACGGTCGGCGGTCTCGAACACCTCGTACGGTACGAGCGATGGGTGCTTGTTGCCCATCGGCCGCGGTACGACGCCTGCCCCGAGATAAGCCGAGGACTGGTTGCTCAACGCGGACAGGACCGACGCCATCAGTGAGGTATGCACCTGCTGACCCGCACCGGTGTTCGATCGATGATGCAGCGCCGCAAGGATTCCGCTGAGTGCGTGCAATCCCGTGACGATGTCGACCATCGCCACTCCCACTTTGGTGGGCGTCGAGGAATCGGGGCCGGTGACGCTCATCAGACCGCCGACGGCCTGCACCACCAGATCGTATCCCGGAAGTGCGGAGCCTCCGCCAGTGCCGAAGCCGGTGATCGAGCAGTAGATCAGACCGGGATTCGTCTGCGAGAGCGTCGAATAGCCCAGGGCGAGCCGGTCCATCGCGCCGGCCCGGAAGTTCTCGATCAGAATGTCTGCGCCCGAAACGATCTCCTGCGCCTCGGCTACGCCGCCCTCGGATTGCAGGTCGATGAACCTCGACGTCTTGTTGCGATTGACCGAATTGAAATACGTTGCCGTACCGGCAGAGTCGTACGGTGGTCCCCACGATCGGGTGTCGTCACCGATCCCGGGCCTTTCGATCTTGATGACCTCGGCCCCCATGTCGCCGAGCATCATCGTCGCGTACGGGCCTGCGAGTACGCGAGAGAAATCCGCGACGACAAGCCCTGCGAGTGGACCGGTGGCATCTGTCATCGGTCCACTGTATGACCTCGAGGTTTACGCGACGGCGAACGACCGCTTCGCCAAGCCGAATTGAAAGCCGGAAATGGCTGTGGTCACCGGAGCTTCCGGGTTCTCGGCGGCACCGAGCGTGACGAACAAAGGCGTGAAATGTTCGACGGTGGGGTGGGCATACGGCATACCCGGTGCGGCTCTGCGGAAGTCCGCCAACGTCGCGACATCACCGCGTGACAACGCGTCGGCCGCCCAGAGATCGAAGTCCTCCGACCACGTCGGCACGGTGTTGGTGACGAAGTTCTCGCGCGAGAGGAACGGCAGTCCGTGCGTCATGAACCCGGAACCGATGACCAGCACGCCCTCGGCACGAAGCTCTTTCAGCGCAGCGCCTATCGCCATCAGCCGGTCGGGAGCATGCGTCGGCAGGCTCAACTGGAGAACGGGGACGTCGGCGTACGGGTACATCACCTTCAGGGGAACCCAGGCACCATGGTCGAGTCCGCGAGAGGTGTGTCGGTGCAGATTTTCCGACGCCGGGATTGCCGCGGCCACCCGTGCGGCCAGCACCTCTGCGTCGGGCGTCCGGTATTCCATCGAGAAGTAGCGCTGGGCGAATCCGCCGAAGTCGTAGACCAGCGGGGTCGCAGCCGCCGACGCGGACAGGCTCAGCGGGGCCTCCTCCCAGTGCGCGCTGACGATGAGGATCGCCTTCGGCTTGGGCATCGACTGCGACCAGGTGAACAGCTGGTCCATCCAGAGTGCGTCGTCGAAGACCGGGGGTGCGCCGTGGCTGATGTACAGGGCGGGCATCGGACCGTCGCTCGGAGTCCACAGTTCCTGTGACCGGCTCGCGGGTGCGGTATCGGCGAGAAATGCGTCGAACGCTGCTCCCGCGACGGGCGGGTTGATCACAGATGTCATGGCGGGCCCTTCGAGTGTTTACTTGAAGCTTCAAGTTACCACTCGAGTCGATTCATGACAACGTCACCTCGCGGGTAGACCTCGATCGCCGGTGACCTCAGCGTCCACTATTCGTGCCTGGAAACCTTTTCCCGTTAGCGGGAGCGAATTGTGGACACTCACGTCAGTGCCGTGAGGCGTCCACGCACCGTATCGATGATGCGGTCCACCACATCATCGAGGTTGCTACCACCACACCCAACGTCAACTCGAAGGCCATATCGGCTACTCCACGACGACGCGGCCACCCCCGGGCAGGTTGGGAGTGTCGGTGGTGATTGTCAGATCGACGCGACCGGCTCCGGTGTCGAGAGTGAGCGGCTCGGTCGATATTCCACCCGCCGAACCGGATCGACCGTTGTCGATGTTGTTCCACACCACAGTCATCGGAACCGGCACCATACTTGCCGCGGACGAGCCCATGTCACCCGCGCCAGAAATGTTGCTCACGGTCGTCACCGTGACTTTTCCTGCCTCCGCACCAGTCGTTGCCGTGGCCTCGACCGGTCCCGACCCGAAGCTGATGCCGTGTTGAAAGAACACGAATGTCTGCACCGGGCGTAATTCGGTCGTGGTCGCGGCCGCAGCGATTCCTGCCGTCCCCAGAGTCAAGGCTCCCGCTGCCAACGGCGCCGCCACGAGGCGAGTGACTACTTTTCTCGAAAACACGATGCTCCCCATTTCGTTGGATTCGTCCGACGTCTGAGATCATCGTGCAACAGACCAAGTGGTATGTAAACCCCTCGGGGCCTAGGCTCGGCTGCATGCCGGACGCCGTCTATCGCGCACCCATGCCGGGCGGCGTCGAGCGTGCCCTCGCCTATGGTCTCTGCGGAATGGCGGCCGACGACGAACGCTCGCTACGACGCGTCGAGCGCTTCGAGCAGGTTCCGGACGGATCTCTCGTCTGGACGCGCACCGAGCGTGGCGAGTTCTTTCTCGGACGAATTTCCGGTCCTCTACGTGAGGATCGCAGCGCCGACGCGGTGGCGTCGAACATGATTTTCGTGCGGGACTGCCAGTGGACGAGCGAACCCGTTCCCGAGCGCCAGGTTCCCGCGGCGACACTGCAGACCTTCGCGCGTGGTGGCCGCAATTTTCAGCAGACCCACGACCCGCGGGTCGGTGCGGAGTCGGCTAGCGTGTGGCGAGCGCGAGGTCGTTGACCTGGGGATCTACCTGCACGACGGAGTAGCCCTGGATCTCGAACTTGTTCTCGCCCTCGGGCGGTCCGAGGACGGCACGGACGATCAGCGTTGCGGCGGCAGCGACGAGTGCGATCACGATGACCACTGCTGCCACGATCAGCAGGGTCCGTGGGCCACCGAACAGGTTCTTCGAGCTCATGGGTCCATCATGGCCCCTGCGGGATGAGACACGAATCGCGCGTGCGGAAGTAATAAAGGTGTTGATCAGATGAGTTCATGGCTACAGTGAATCTGTGACCGATTCACCCGAGCCCGATTTCTGGTCGTTCATCGACACCGCCAACACCACGCTGGCCCGGGACTACGGGTTCGAGCACCAGCTGGCCACCGAGGTACTACTGACCCTGAACCGGGCGTCGAACATCGTCACCTACGACCTCGAAGCGACGGTTCATCGCCCGCGAGGCTGGTCGTGGTCGTCGTTCCGGCTGATGTTCGTCACGTGGTTGTCAGGCCCGATCGAGCCCAAGCGGGCGGCCGAGCTGACGGGTATGAGCCGCGCGGCCGTATCCAACCTGTCCAAGACCCTCATCGCCGGCGGACTGCTCGCCAGCACTCCCGACGAGAAGGACGGGCGTTCGGTCCGCCTCGCCCTCACCGCACAGGGCCACGACGAGATGGTCGAAGCGTTCGCCGAACAGAACGAACGGGAGAACGCGTGGGCCAGCGCGCTCACCGAACCCGAGCAGCGGATCCTGGTGATGCTGTTGACCAAACTCATCACCCACCGCAACCAATTCGACGTCCGGGGACGCAACTGAGGGTTGCGTAGATCACGTAAAAATAGTTAATGTGTTTACTATAAGCGGTGAACACAACACAGGAGCGATGACGTGGCCTACTACCGGCAGCTCGGATCGGTACCGCCGAAGCGGCACACCCAGCACCGAACTCCCGACGGCAACCTCTACTTCGAGGAGCTGATGGGCGAGGAGGGCTTCTCCTCGGACTCGTCTCTGCTCTATCACCGCCACATTCCGTCGGCCATCGTCGACGCCACGGTCTGGGATCTGCCCGACCAGACGACGACCCCGAATCACCCACTGATGCCGCGGCACTTGAAGCTGCACGAGCTGTCTCCGGAATCCGTCGTCGCCGACACCGACGTCGTCACCGGTCGCCGGCTCGTCCTCGGCAACGCCGATGTCCGACTCTCCTACGTCGTCGCATCGAAAATCTCACCGCTGTATCGCAATTCGATCGGCGACGAGATGGTCTACATCGAATCCGGTTCAGCCACCGTCGAAACCGTGTTCGGAACCCTCGAGGCGCGGCAAGGCGACTACGTGCTCATTCCGCGTGCCACGACGCACCGCTGGATTCCCGACGGCACCCTGCGCGCCTACGCCATCGAGGCCAACAGCCACATTGCACCGCCCAAGCGCTTTCTGTCCAAGTACGGCCAGCTGCTCGAGAACGCCCCCTACTGCGAACGCGATCTGCGCGGCCCCACCGAGCCCCTACTGGCAGACGGCAGCGACGTCGAAGTGCTTGTCAAACATCGTGGTTCGACGGGCATCGTCGGAACCCGATACGTCTACCCCAACCACCCGTTCGACGTGGTGGGATGGGACGGTTGCCTCTATCCGTACACATTCAACATCTCGGACTACGAGCCGATCACCGGCCGGGTGCATCAACCACCGCCTGCGCATCAGGCATTCGAGGGGGCCAATTTCGTGATCTGCAATTTCGTGCCACGCAAGGTCGACTACCACCCATTGGCGATCCCGGTGCCGTACTACCACTCCAACGTCGACTCCGACGAAATCATGTTCTACGTCGGCGGCGACTACGAAGCCCGCAAGGGCTCGGGCATCGGGCAAGGCTCGATCTCGGTACATCCGGGCGGTCACGCTCACGGGCCGCAACCCGGTGCCTACGAACGTAGTATCGGCGCAGAATTCTTCGACGAGCTGGCCGTCATGGTCGATACGTTCCGCCCCCTCGAACTCGGAGAGGGCGCGCTCGCGTGCGAGGACAACGGTTATGCGTGGACGTGGGCAGGCCGGGGGCCGAACCGATGATCCCTCCGCTCTTCCGTCGCCTGTGCGACGACGCCGCCGCCTTCCCACCCGGCAATGCGCCGCTCGATGTTGCTGTGGCACAACATCTCGAGCACCGGGCCAGTGCGTTCGCAGACCTCGTCGGCCCGTTGGTCGTCCCGATGGACCGTGTGGGCGAGCTGGACCTGGGTGCTCGGATGGAGGTGGCGTTGACCGCACCTGCCGGGCCGCGCAGTGTGGAGGCAGGCCTGCGGGCAGCCGACCGCACGTCCGGCGTGACGGTCGTGTCCATCGAAGTCGCAGTCCCCCAGGGCACCGACATCGATGTGCTCCGCAACATCACTCAGGACATGGACATCTATGTCGAGATTCCCCGGGACTCCCGAAAAGACGACATCTTCGACGCCGTCGACGAGTTCGGGTATCGCGCCAAGTTCCGGACCGGTGGCGTCACGGCCGACCAGTACCCAGACGAACACGAGCTCGCCGCGTCGATCTACCAGGCGGCACAGCGCGAGGTCCATTTCAAGGCCACCGCCGGTCTGCATCACGCGGCGCGTAACACCGATCCCCACAACGGTTTCGAGCAGCACGGCTTCCTCAACGTGATTCTTGCGGCCGAAGCAGCGCACAGCGGCGCTCGCGTCGGCGAGCTCGAGAAGATCCTGGCGATCAGGGACGAGGAGGTCCTCGCCGGAATCGTGGCCGGGATCGAGGGCCAACGCGCCTTCGCCTCCTTCGGCACCTGCAACATTCGTGAACCCCTGGACGATCTCATCCGACTCGGACTCGTCCCACCTCTGTGACCTAGGAGCGCCGCTCATGACGCACATCGACATTCCCGCTGATTCCGAGTTCGGAATCGACAACCTCCCCTACGGCATTTTCAGCACTCCGGGCACGAACGCTCGTGTCGGAGTTCGCTACGGCGACAACGTGATCGACCTGTATGGAGCTCTGGGTGACGCAGACTTCGCGTCGACGAGCCTGAACGCATTCATGGCTCGCGGACGCAGTCGGTGGGCGGAGATCCGCTCGTCGGTCACCGACATGCTCGCCGGTGGCACGACCCCCGCGGAAGCAATCGTGCCCGTTTCCGACGTGACGATGCACCTGCCGTTCGAGGTGGCCGACTACGTGGACTTCTACGCCTCCGAGCATCACGCAGCCAACCTCGGCCGACTCTTTCGCCCCGATGCCGAACCGCTGCTACCGAATTGGAAGCACCTGCCCGTGGCGTACCACGGTCGGTCCGGCACGGTCGTCGTCTCCGGCACCGACATCACCAGGCCTCGCGGCCAACGCAAGGCACCCGACGAGGCGTCGCCCACCTTCGGTCCGAGTCGGCGACTGGACATCGAGGCCGAGATGGGCTTCGTCGTCGGCGTTCCGTCCGACGGGCCAATATCGCCGGATCGGTTCTCGGACCACGTGTTCGGAGCCGTCATCGTCAACGACTGGTCGGCGCGCGACATCCAGGCCTGGGAGTACGTTCCGCTGGGGCCGAACCTCGGCAAGAGTTTCGCGACCTCCATCTCGCCGTGGGTGGTACCCCTGCTCGCGCTGGAGCACGCACGAACCTCGACGCCGGTTCAGGACCCCGAGCCGCTCGATTACCTCCGCGAATCTCGTTCCTGGGCTCTCGACATCGACCTGACCGTCGCGTGGAACGGGCACGTCGTCTCGCACCCGCCCTACACTGCAATGTACTGGTCGCCGGCTCAGATGCTCGCGCACGAGACCGTCAACGGTGCGACATCGCGAACCGGCGATCTGTTCGCCTCGGGCACCATCTCGGGACCCGAGAAGAATCAGCGCGGGGCATTCATCGAATTGACCTGGGGTGGAAAAGAACCCGTGACACTCGGCTCGGAAACCCGAACCTTCCTCAAGGACGGCGACGAGATTTCCATCGCTGCGAGTGCCCCAGGGCCCAACGGATCGCGCATCGGATTCGGTGATGTCCGGGGTCGCATCAAGCCGGCCTGAACAGCTACCAGTCCGAGCGCACGATGAGGGACTGCTCGATTTCGAGTGCTGCGTCGCGCACGGCCTGCCCCCACAACACGCCGGCCGAGGTCGACACCCTCTCGATCGGTCCCGCGACGCAGACGGCGGCCACGATGCGCTGGTCTCGGCGAACCGGGGCGCTCACCGAGGTCAGTCCCGGGGTTCGCTCGGATACAGATTCCCACCACCCGAGTTCGCGGCTCTCGGAGTCGGCGTCGAGATCGCCGGCCAACACGTGACCGGCCGACCCCGCTCCGAGCGGAAGTAGCGCCCCCACCGGCAACGACGCGCGGAGTTCGTGCTGGGAATCCTCGGAGACCAGGCACAACCGATGCGATCCCCGCAATACCCACAGCTGGGCGGATTCTCCGGTCTCTTGCCGCAGGCGCCTGAGAATCGGTACCGCGAGCCCGCTGAGAGTGGAGGTGCCGAAGCGGTCACCGGGATGAAGAAGACCGTCGTTGTCCCGGCGGAGCATCGAGTACCGCACCATCTCGCCGACCAGTCGATAGACCGTCGATGCAGACAGGCCCAGTATTTTGGCGAGGTCACCGGTGGTTCGCGGACATGCCTCGACGGCATTGAGAATCGCCGCGGCCCGGGCCAGCACCCCGGTAGTGGTGTCGGCGCTACCGTCCGTCACTGCTGTCGACCTCCGTTTTCGATTCCCGTACAGCATCGGCTACATGGCCGACACTGCTTACGCAGCATAGGTGTCGGACCGGTCCGTGACGCTGTCAGCAGGGCCGAGCGCCACGATGGACGCCGGCCAGATCGCGGTAGGTGAGCGCGTTGGCTGTGCAGTGCTCCACCTCCTCGTCGGTCAGTTCCCGCCGAACCTTGGCAGGGACACCGGCGACCAATGATCTCGGCGGGATCTGTGCACCTTCCGTCACCAGTGCACCTGCGGCAACGAGACAGTCCTCTCCCACCACGGCACCGTTCATGATGACGGCAGCCATGCCGACCAAGGTTCCGTCGCCGACGGTGCAACCGTGCAAGACGGCATTGTGTCCCACACTCACGTTGCGTCCGATCGTGAGCGGGAAGCCCGGATCCACATGTGCGACAACACCGTCCTGAATGTTGGACCCACCACCGATTGTGATCTCCTCCGAGTCGGCCCGTAGAACGGCCTGGTACCAGACACTGCTGTCCGGACCGAGATTCACTCGCCCGACGAGCGTCGCGGTGGGGGCGAGCCACGCGGATGCGTCGACGGTAGGAGATCCGCACTCGAGCGCGAGCAGCATCGACCCTGGGTTCTTGTCGGTCATGAGTTCCTGTTTCCTTCCAGCGGCACGAATATCTGAGAAATCCACATCACAGTGGTTGTCATACGTGATCCAGCACACTATGGTCATTCCTACCAGAAGATAATGCCTTTATCAAATAATGATAATTGGCCATCTTCACTCTGACTTACTACGTACTGCAGGGAGTGACCACCGGTGTCCATCACCACTGAGAACGGCCCTTTGCACGGAATCCGTGTGATCGAGCTGGGCAATTTCATCGCTGCACCCTTCGCGAGTCGCCTTTTCGCCGACTTCGGTGCCGACGTCATCAAGATCGAGCGCCCCGGCGTCGGCGACGAACTTCGCGGCTGGCGTCGAAGCCGTGGAGACACCTCCATGATGTTTCGAACCATTGCTCGCAACAAGCATTCGGTGACTCTCGATCTGCGTACCGACGAAGGCCGCGATCTCGCGCTGAAGTTGGTCGAGACCGCCGATGTCGTCGTGGAGAACTTCCGGCCCGGCACCCTCGAGCGGTGGGGACTGGGACCCGACCGACTACAGGAAGCCAATCCCGACGTGGTCATGGTCCGTATCTCGGGCTACGGCCAAACCGGTCCGCATCGAGACCGGGCCGGATTCGGCGGGGTAGCAGAAGCATTCGGCGGATTGCGCCACGTCACCGGCCACGCGGATCGCGAGCCCGTTCGGCCAGCAGCACCCATCGGCGACGTACTGGCCGGATTGCACGGTGCCGTCGGCGCTCTCGTGATGCTCCTGGCCCGCGAACGGAGCGGAAATCATTCCCGGCCCAAGGTTGCCGACGTCGCACTCTACGAGGCGGTGTTCATGGCCATGGAATCGCTGGTCCCGGACTACGACGCATACGGCACGGTTCGCCAGCGCACAGCGGGCAATCTTCCCGGCGTGGTCCCCAGCGGCATCTATCCGTCCCAGGACGGCAGCGTCATGATCGCCGGGAACTCGAGCAGCGTGTTCGGACGGCTCATGACTGCGGTGGGCCGAGCAGACCTGGCCGCCGACCCGGAACTGGCCAACGGCGACAAACGATTTGCGCGCGAGGCCGAACTCGACGGAGCCATCTCCGACTGGACGTCGGTAAGGCCGACAGCTGTTGTCGTCGACGAACTCGGTGCCGCGGGCATTCCCGTCGGCGAAGTGTTCGACGCAGCTCAGATCGCCGACGACGAACACTTCGTTTCACGCGGGATGGTCCAACCTCTGAAAGTCTCTGTGGAACAGGGCAGTACCGAGGAAGTGCGCTTTCCCGGAGTGGTTCCACGCTTCGGCGACGAACCCACCGCCGTGAAGTGGGCCGGACCGGACCTCGGCGAGCACACGGACGATGTCCTCGGCCGCATGCTCGGACTCACCGAGAAGCAGCTCGACGATCTCCGCGCCAGGAAGGTGATCTGACATGCCTCGCGTACACATCACCGACGTCTATCTCCGCGACGGATTGCAGGACGAGAAGTGCATCGTCCCCACGGAGGACAAACTCGCCGTACTCGACGCCACCCTCGCGTCGGGCATCACGACCGTCGAGATCGCCTCGTTCGTTTCTCCCACCCGGGTGCCGCAGATGGCCGACGCCGAAGAGGTCGTCTCGCGTGCACCGCGCCGATCCGATATCCGTTACACCGCATTGACATTGAACGGACGGGGAGTGCACCGGGCCGCCGAGACCGACATCGATGTCATCCAGGTCGTCACCTCCGCCAGTGAGGGCCACAGCCGCGCGAATGCCGGACGGTCGTCCGAGGACGCTCTGCAGGATTGGCACCGTGCAGTCGCGGCGCATCCGGATCGGACGTTCATCGGCGGAGTCAGTACCGCTTTCGTGTGCCCGTTCGACGGCATCATCACGCCCGCACGGCTCGTCGAGGTCTGCACCCGCATGGCCGACATCGGCGTATCGAGCCTCGGTCTCGCGGATACCCTCGGCATCGCGACCACCGACCAGGTACTGGCCGGAGCCGACGCCGTCCGAAGGGCGTTGCCCGAGTTGACGATCAGCCTGCACCTGCACAACGCCCACGACCAGGCCCTCGAGACAGCGGTACGTGCAGTGCTCGACCTCGAGATCGAGCACTTCGACAGCGCGCTCGCCGGGTACGGCGGTTGCCCCTTCGCCCCGGGCGCGCACGGAAACCTGGCCACCGAGCAGCTCGTCGACAGGTTCCATCGCGCCGGAATCGACACCGGTATCGACACGGCTGCTCTGGCCACCGCTGCCGATCTCGCTCGTTCAGTGGTCGATCGCGCTCTTCCTCTCCCCACTTCTGCTTCCGCTCTCTGATCAGGCGGGCTCCGGTCCGCGCATCGCCGCTTCCCCTGCGGCACAACCTCATCCTCCGTCCGAAAGGCCAGCCGTGGTCTACGCAATCTCGATCATCGCCCTCATCGCAATCTTCACGGTCGCGACGATCACCCCCATCAACATGGGCCTACTGGCCTTCGCCGGCGCTTTCCTCATCGGTGGCGCGATATCCGGCATACCTATCGAAGACATCATCGACGCATTCCCAGGTAGCACCTTCATCATCGTCGGTGGCATCACCTTGTTGTTCGCCATCGCCAAAGCCAACGGAACCATCGACGTCGTCATCGATCGATCCCTCCGACTGGTGGGCGGACGGCGCTGGGCCATCCTGTGGATGATGTTCCTGCTGTCCGGCCTGCTGATGGCCCTCGGATCCGTGCTCGCCGTCGGCATGCTGGCACCGATCGCGATGCCGCTGGCCAAGCGCAACAACATCAATCCCTTCCTGATGGGCATGGTCGTCAGCCATGGCGCGCTCGCCTGCTGCTTCTCCCCGATCAACCTCTACGGCGCTTTCGTCAACGGCTTGATGGACTCCACCGGTGTGGGCTCACATCCGCTCGCGCTGTTCCTCATCCCGTTCGTTCTCAACACGCTGATCGCACTGGTTCTCTTCCTCGTTCTCGGCCGCGACCTGATCAAAGACCGCACGCGTGCGTTCGACGTCCAGGATCTCCGCGACCAGGAGGGCGGGCTGCCGGTGCCGTCAGGACCGCGTCCGGGCAACACCGGGTTGCCCGAGGGCAGCGGTGGCGGCACCGCCGTGCAAGTCGAAGCCGATCCGATCGAAGCAGCCTCGGTCACAACGGTTCCCGATCAAGCCGTCCCCCTGACTCGAGTGCGCGTACTCACGCTTCTCGGTATTGCCGCCCTGGTTCTGCTGTCCGTGACCTTGGGCGTCGACATCGGCGTCAGCGCGATCTGCGTGTCGGTCGTGTTGTTGCTGCTGGCACCGAAGACTCATCCGAAGGTGGTCGACAACATCGCCTGGCCCGCCGTGGTTCTGGTCTGCGGTGTTCAGACGTACATGGCAGTCATGACCCAGAACGGTACGCTGGGATTCCTCGGCGACGCCGCCTCCGCCCTGGGATCACCACTGCTGACGGCACTCATCCTGTGCTACGCGGTGGCCATCATCTCGGCGTTCGGATCGTCGATCGGCACCATCGGTATCGCCCTCCCACTCGCTGCACCCATGCTCGCCGCCGGCGAACTGGGAGCCATCGGATTCGTTGCCGCCATTGCATTCTCGGCGACGGTGGTGGACGTGAGCCCGTTCTCCACCAACGGCGTGATGGTCCTGGCCGAAGCACGAGTGGACGACAAAGCCCGATTCCAGCGAAAGATGTTGGGTTACTGCGGACTCGTCGTTCTCCTCGCTCCGCCGACCGTATGGTTGCTGACGGTGGTCGGGCCTTCGATGACCTGATTCGAGAGCCACTTCGGCCCCTGCCTCGACGCGGACGTGCTCAGTCGCGCGTTCGTCGAAAGGCAGGGGCCTTCGGCGTTCTCTCGGGCTCGGCAGTGTTCAGCAACGGCATCGCTCGAAACTCGACCAGTTCCGAGAGCACGACCACACTGGTGGACCGTGCGATCGTACGAGACTGGTTGAGCACGATCAGAGTTCGCTGCAGGTCGTCGTGCGAGGCGGCCGCGACCCGGCACAGCACGTCGCCGGCACCGGTCGTAGCGAATGCTTCCAACACCCCGGGTATTTGCTCCAGAACAGCGACGACGTCACCGAGAGCGCCCTGGGCGATCTCCAACGTCACGAACGCCTGAACGCCGTAACCTGCTGCAGCCAAGCCGATTCGAGGTTGATACCCCCTGATGACACCGGTGTCCTCCAGTCGCTGCAGACGGGCCGACACAGTCGCACGCGCAACGCCGAGCGTCCGCGACAGCTCGAGCACGCCGATCCTCGAATTGTCATGCAGCGCAGCGAGCATCGCCCGGTCCAACTCGTCCAATGTGGATTCCATCGCGCACCTCCAGTTTTCTGTACGAATTGTATAGCAAGCCGCGCATTCTCCTGGCCCATCTGCACAGCTCAGCTAGCAGAAGTCCGGTCGATTGACACCTCTCACCGGCAATGTTTGAGTCATCAGGACAGTTCGCTCAGCTCGAACCGAAGGCGGCCGATCCCCTTGTCGCCGCGCCCGAGCCATCACACCAACCAGGGAGCCTTCATGAGCCTCGACAGCATCCTCAACGACGACGAAAGATTGGCCGATCTCGATGCAGATCAGCTTCGACAGCTCGTCGGCCTGGTCGAGTACGACGACAAGAAAGATCCCTTTCCGGTCAGCGGCTGGGACGCCATCGTGTGGGTCGTCGGCAACGCGACGCAGACCGCGCACTTCTTCCAGTCCGCGTTCGGCATGGAGCTCGTTGCCTACTCCGGCCCGACAACGGGCCAACGTGACCACCACGCGTACGTGCTCAAGTCCGGCGCAGTGCGTTTCGTCATCAAGGGAGCCGTCGATCCGGACAGCGATCTGGTCGCCCACCACACCCGCCACGGTGACGGCGTCGTCGACATCGCGCTGGCCGTACCGGATGTGGATCGATGCATCGAACATGCGCGGGCCCAGGGCGCGCGAGTACTGCAAGAGCCGACCGACACCTCCGACGAGCACGGCACAGTCCGCACCGCGGCCATCGCGACCTACGGCGACACCCGGCACACGTTGGTGGACCGCTCCCGCTACACCGGCGCCTACCTACCCGGCTACGTACCGCGAACGTCGACGTTACAGCGACCGGAAGGAGCTCCCAAGCGCATCTTCCAGGCTCTCGATCACGTGGTCGGCAATGTCGAGCTCGGAAAGATGGACGAGTGGGTCGACTTCTACCACCGCGTCATGGGTTTCACGAACATGGCCGAGTTCGTCGGGGCCGATATCGCCACCGATTACTCGGCGCTGATGAGCAAGGTCGTCTCCAACGGCAATCACCGCGTGAAGTTCCCACTGAACGAGCCGGCCATCGCCAAAAAGCGCTCACAGATCGACGAGTACCTCGACTTCTACCGAGGCCCAGGAGCACAGCATCTGGCGCTCGCGACCAACGACATCCTGTCCTCGGTCGATGCCCTCCGCGCAGCGGGCGTCGAATTTCTCGCCACACCCGATTCGTACTACGAGGACCCGGAACTGCGGGCCCGTATCGGCAACGTCCGGGTACCGATCGAAGAGCTGCAGAAGCGCGGCATTCTCGTCGACCGTGACGAGGACGGGTATCTGCTGCAGATCTTCACCAAGCCACTGGTCGATCGCCCGACGGTATTCTTCGAGCTGATCGAACGCCACGGCTCGCTCGGCTTCGGAATCGGTAACTTCAAGGCACTGTTCGAGGCCATCGAGCGGGAGCAGGACGCGCGCGGAAACTTCTGACTCGTGATCTGTTCGACGCCGCCCACTGTCAGCGTTCGGTGGGCGGCGTCGTGCGTCCCAGGCCACCTCGATCTTCGTCGAAGATCAACCACGTGCGGGTCGCCCGAACGCCGTCGAGCGATTGCAGTCCCTCGAGCACCACCAACCGCAGGCTCTCGTTGTCGGGAGTCCTGATGAGTACCAGCACGTCGAAATCCCCTCCGAGCAAGCTGAAATGGTCGACGAACTCCATCGCCCTCAGCCCCTCGGACACGGTCCGCCACGAATCCTGACGGATGGACAACGCGATGAACGCCGACGTCCCGAGCCCTGAGGCCGCGTGATCCACCTGCACGGTGAACCGTTCGATGACACCGGAATCCTTGAGTCTGTCCACCCGCGTATAGGTATGTGCCCGCGAGAGATTCAAACGATCGGCCAGCACTCGCATCGATATCCGGCCGTCCGCGCTGAGCTCGGCGAGGATGCGACGATCGGTGTCGTCCAACTCCACACGCCTCGAGACGTCGTCCATTCGTCCGCTCCTACCTCGTGGTTCGTTGCGCCGATCGGACAGATTCTGGATTCGCGTGGCAATCGGCGGCCATATGTCTGCAATTCTACGACGATCGGACTTGTTCATCACAAAATCGGCCAGAATCGCCGTACAAGCCGATTTCAGGAGAGTGCGACATGACGACCGTCGAGAAGGTAGCGGCAACGTCCTACCAACAGTTCATGCCCGCCGACCGTCCCGTGCAGTATCTCGCGCCGGACGGGACGGGCGTGGACAGTGCCGCCCGTTACGCACACCCGTCCAACGAGCGCCTGCTCGAGATGTATCGCTCGATGGTCCACGGTCGCCGATTCGACCAGCAGGCAACAGCTTTGACCAAGCAGGGCCGTCTCGCGGTCTACCCGTCTTCGCGCGGACAGGAGGCCTGCCAGATCGCGGCCGCCCTCTGCCTGGGCGAGCAGGACTGGATGTTCCCGACGTACCGTGACTCGATGGCTCTCGCGGCGCGAGGCGTCGACCAGGTGGAGTTGCTCGGCATGCTCGCCGGCTACTGGCACTGCGGCTACGACCCGACCGCCTACAAAATCGCTCCCCAATGCACCCCACTGGCAACACAATTGCTCCACGCGACCGGCTTCGCGTACGCCGAGGCCAAGCAGGGTCGCGACACCATCGCCCTCGCCTTCTGCGGCGACGGTGCCACCAGTGAGGGCGACTTCCATGAGGCCCTCAACTTCGCCGCGGTGTTCCGGGCACCGGTCATCTTCCTGGTGCAGAACAACGGCTTCGCGATCAGCGTTCCCCTGGCACGTCAGAGTGCCGCTCCCTCGTTGTCGCACAAGGGAGTCGGCTACGGAATCGGCAGCGAGCAGGTCGATGGCAACGACCCGATTGCCATGATGGCCGTGATGGACGAAGCCGTGAAGTACGTCAGAGCGGGCAAGGGACCGGTCGTCGTCGAGGCGCACACATACCGCATGGACGCGCACACCAACGCCGATGATGCCACGCGCTACCGCAAGGCCGACGAGGTCGAAGGGTGGCTGGCCCGAGATCCGCTCTCGCGCCTCGATTCCTACCTCGAAGGCCAGGGGCTACTCACCGACGAGCTGCGCGAGCAGATGACGGTGTCGGCCGACGCCGACGCCGCTGCGCTTCGCGCCGGCATGAACGTCGAGCAGGAGGTCGATCCCGAGGATCTGTTCCGGTTCGTCTACTCCTCCCCCACACCCGCCCTGATCGAACAACGCGATCAGGTTGCCGCCGAAATCGCTGCAGGAGAACTGTCATGACCACGATGACCATGGCCGGAGCACTGAACGCCGCCCTGCGCGACGCGTTGACCGAGGACGAGAAGGTCGTCGTGTTCGGCGAGGACGTCGGCACACTCGGCGGCGTCTTCCGCGTCACCGACGGACTGACCCGAGACTTCGGTGACGATCGCTGCTTCGACACCCCGCTCGCCGAGTCGGGTATCGTCGGATTTGCAATCGGAATGGCGATGTCGGGTTACAAGCCCGTCGTCGAGATGCAATTCGACGCCTTCGCCTACCCGGCCTTCGAGCAGATTGTGTCTCATGTGGCCAAGCTGCGCAACAGAACTCGTGGCTCACTCACCGCGCCGATGGTCATACGCATCCCGTTCGCCGGCGGTATCGGCGGCGTCGAGCATCACTGCGACTCGTCCGAGGCCTACTACGCCCACACCCCGGGCCTGAAGGTCGTCTCACCGTCCACCGTTGCCGACGCGTACTCACTGATGCGGGACGCCATCGCCGATCCGGATCCGGTGATCTTCCTCGAGCCGAAGCGGCTGTACTTCTCCAAGGACGACATCGAGCTGACCAAGACCGAGCCGATCGGCACCGCCGTCGTCCGCCGTGCCGGTACCGACGTCACTCTTCTCGCCTACGGCCCCACCGTGTCGGTGGCCATGCAGGCCGCGGAGTTCGCAGCCGAGGACGGCCGGAGCGTCGAAGTGATCGATCTGCGATCGCTCAATCCGTTCGACGACGAGACCGTCGCGGCCTCGGTACGTAAGACCGGACGCTGCATCGTGATCCAAGAAGCGCAGGGATTCTCCGGTGTCGCCGCAGAGATCGCGTCGCGGGTATCCGAGCGTTGCTTCCATCACCTGCACGCTCCGGTACTGCGGGTCACCGGTCTCGACATCCCCTACCCCGCACCGAAACTGGAGCATTTCCACCTGCCCTCCGCTGACCGTGTGCTCGACGCGATGGACCGACTGCAGTGGAACGACGCCCCCGACCTGAGCAAGGCGGTCACGGTATGAGCATGCAGGTGTTTCTGCTCCCCGACCTCGGGGAAGGACTGACCGAGGCCGAGATCGTCGAATGGAAGGTCAAGCCCGGCGACACCGTCACCATCGATCAGGTCGTCGTCGAGGTCGAGACGGCGAAAGCCTCCGTCGAGGTGCCCTGCCCGTTCGAGGGTGTTGTCGGCGAACTGCATGCCGCCGAGGGCACGTCACTCGCCGTCGGTGCTCCGCTGATCAGCATCACCGGCGGTGCCGTCGCCGATGTGTCCGCTGCCCATGAGCGTTACCGCGAAGAGGAGAAAGCCGGCTCTGGAAATGTGCTGATCGGCTACGGCACGGGACACGGTCCGACCGGCCGTCGTCGGAGAAAAGCGGCTACGCCGCAGGTGGGAGCGGCTGCGCCGCATGTGAGCGGAAGCTCGGCCCAGGCTACGTGTTGAGTCCGGGGACATATGAGACACGAGATGTCCAGGGACATGT
>NZ_JASHKS010000048.1:0-30401 GCF_030056835.1 Rhodococcus sp. IEGM 1372
AGCTCGGCGTGTCGAACCAAGGACCGGATCAACCGTTATTCAGACAGTCCCGGTCATTGCACCGATCGACGCACCCGAGGGCTACGTCCTCGTCGGCGGCGAGCTCGTCCCGTACGACCCGAACCTGCTCGACCCGAACCTGGTGGAACAGTTCAACAACACCGGAGCCGCCATCCAAGCCGACGGCGGAAACTGGCTCGTGGACAACGGCTTCGCCGACGCACCCCGCGCCGACCGCATCGCCGCCGGCACCGCCACCGGTGTATTGACCGGTGGCGCTGTCGGCCTCGCCGCCTCCGTAGCCCCGGCCGCCGTGATCACCGGCACCGGTGCCGCTATCGGTGGCGCGCTCGGATTGGCGGCGACGACCGTAGCCACACCCGCGGTCATCTGGGCCGGACCGGTGGGGTACATCTTCGTTCCCGGTGCGGCCGCCCTCGCAGGAGCAGGCGTCGGTGCTGCCCTGTCGGCACCGATCGTGCTGGGCCTGACCGGCACCGGCGCTGCCATCGGCGGCATCCTCGGTGCCACCGTGCTCGGCGGCGAGCAGCAAATCATCGAAGAGCCTGCCCCGCTCCCGGCCCCGGCCCCGGTGAGCGTTCCAGCGGTCTCTGCTGCGCCGCTGCTTGTCGAGGCCTCCGGTACCCAGGACACGGTCGACACCACCATCGGGCAGGCAATCAGTGCTGCACCGGTATGGACCGAACCCGCCTACGAGCAGGTTCAGCAGTTCTCCTCGACGGTGCTCGAGCAGCCCGCCGTCGCTGACACGGTAGCCGCGGTGAACACCGCCGTCCCTCCCGTTCTCGACCAGGCGAAAGCAGCACTTGCAGGACTGAACATCGCGGTCTGATGTCCGGGTGCAGCCCGACCACTGCTGGTGGCCGGGCTGCACCCGAAGGTTCGACCCCGTTCGTTCCTCACCTCGACCCTCGGAAAGGCCTGTTGTGGCACCTCGAGACCGCACCACCGACACCGGCGTTGACGACGGCACCGACGACTGGTTCGCCGACCCGGTCGTTGCCGAGACCGACACCGCCGCAGCGGCGTCCGAGTATCCATCCGAACGCAGACTGACGGTCCTGGCAGAGCACCAGGCCGCCGATGTCGATCCGGACGACGACTGGTTCGTCGAGCACCCTACCGACGACATCGCTGTGGACCACCCTGACCGTGGCCCCGCATCCCAGCCAACGGATGCATACGGCTCCTTCGACGAACGGACCTCTCTACTTCGCGCTGGAGGCCCCTACACCGCGCCCACACCTTCGCAGTCCTGGTGGCGACGTCACCGCTCCGCTGTCGCCGTCACGACTGCACTCGCGGTTCTGGTCGGAGGAGGCTTGGGAGCAGCTCTGGTCCTCACCGGCGTCGGTGACGAACCGCAAGCCCCTGCCGCACTGCTGCCCGACGAGATCCTCACCACCACAACGGCTCCGACCTCGACCGCACCCGCAGCGGCCGGTGCCGCCGCAGCCGATGTCACCTGGTGCCGGGGGCAAGCCGACGGTGACCCGGTCACCGAAGACAGCGACGATCCAGGCGCAGTGGCGATCTGGCGGTTCGAGAAGGCCTTCTACTTCGACCGCGACGGGGTCGCCGCCCGCGCCGCAGGGGCACCGGATGCGGTGATGGCGTCCGCACAGCGCCTCCAGACAGGCATCGACCAGCTCGAACCCGACATCGAGTTCTGCGTGCTCGCTGATCCGGTCGACGCGGGGATCTACGACGTCACCGTCGTCGAACGCGGCCCCGGCATCGACGGCCGTATGAGCCGCCAACGGATCACCACCACCAAGACGCAGGACGGCACGACGCTCATCTCCGCCATCGTCCCGCGCTGACCCCCTATGACCAGGCACATCCGCTGGACCCCACTGAAGAAGAGAGAAGCCGTGCACACAACCATCGACCAGGTTCGTCGCCTCACTCCGCGCCTGCTCGCCGCCACCGCCGCGATGACGGTCGCGGTCTCCGCCAGCGGCGTCGCGGCCGCGCAGCCCTCCGCCACACCCACCCCGTCCGGATCGGCGACTACGAGCCAATCCAGCACCGACGGCGACTGCCCGGTGCTGCATCTCGTCGTCGTCCCCGGCACCACCGAGATCGACGAGAACTCCTCTCCCGACGCCGATTCCGGTTTCTTCTCCCGGTTGACCGTTCCGGCGATGCGTGATGCGAACTCCGGTGACGGGCCCGCTCTCGAACGCAGCTACGTCCCGTACCCGGCGAGTTTCGGTGGCAAGCCCGGCGATCGCTCCGCCGTTCCCTACGCCCAGTCCGTCGACATCGGCGTCGAGAACACCACCAAGATGATCTCCGACATCGCAGCACGCTGCCCCGGCACCAAGGTCTTCCTCTCCGGCTACTCCCAGGGCGGCGAGGTCGCCTCCCAAGTCACCCGCGACATCGGAGCAGGATACGGCCCCGTCGACGCCGACCACTTCGCCGGCGCAGCACTGTTCTCCGACCCCACCCGAGCCGAAGGCGAAGACGTCATCGCCGGCGGCGGCTCTACTCCTGCCCCGGCACCGGGAACGAGCGGCGCAGCAGTGGACACCGTCCAACTTGCCCCGGCCGTCGCCGCAGCCGCCCCCGCAGGCGGCGGTATCGCACCGACACCGAAGATCGCAGGATTCGGAGCAGTCTCGGACCGGGTCGCCTCGTACTGCACCGCAGGCGATCTCGCGTGTGACACCCCCATCGACGCCCCCGCCGCCAAGCTCGTTGCCTCCATTGCCGGACAGTCCTCGATGGACACCCGCGACCCCGTCCGGATCCTCACCGACGTCTCCACCGCCGTCGGTCGAACTGCCCTGATGACCGGCGCGTCGGTGATCAACGACAACATCGACTTCGACTCCAAGGCAGGACGATTCGAGGTCAACTCGTCCTCGGAAACAGTGCTGTCGAAGATGGCGAAGTACTCCGACCCCTCCGCCACCTCGACCGACGAGATGATCGACGAAGCGGTCGGTGCGGTCACCAAGATCGCCGGCATGGCCATCGGCGCGGCGATCACCGTCGCCAAGGACGTCATCACCCCCGAGACCATCGGCCAGCTCGCCACCGTCGGGCTCACCAACCCACCCGCAGCCCTCGGCATACTCGCCACCAAGGTGCTGTCCTCGGCGGTCAAGCTCGTACCCCCGGCGACGATCGATTCGGCCGTCGACGTCGCGTTCAAGGAAGTGTCGAACACCATCGACGAGAACGCCGGTCTCGCGCAGCTCGTCACCGACACCTCGTACTGGAACACCGCCACCAAACACGGCTCCTACGACAGTGTTCCGGTCGGATCCCAAGGTGAGACCCCCGTCGAGCTGACCGTGCGATGGATCGTCGCCCTCGCCGCTGACCTGACCGGCGATCAGTCTCTCGCCGACAAGGTCGGGGCAGTGATCAAACAAGGTGCGGCGCTGTTCGCCACCACCGACACCGTCCGCAGCGCCGGGAGCATCCTCGCCGCCCACGCCACCGTCGGAGCCACCGGCACCGCCACAACGACCACAGCGGCCACCACGACGACCCCCTCTGCTTCTGCCGCTGTGCCGACCACCGTCTCACCAACCACCACTCGGTGACCGAGAACGCCGGAGAAGGAGGTGCGCCCGACATGGCCGCACAACCAGCTGAGCACCATGACTACTACCGAGACGACGACGTGTCGGTCACCCCGGCCGGGCTGCGGATACCGCCGCCCTCACGCCGAGCACCGATTCACGACGACCCGGTCGCGGTCAGCGGTCGCCCGCCCGTGATGTGGCTCCTCGCCGCTCACGGGCGCTCCGGCGCAGGCACCCTCGCTCAGATCTGGGCCCCGGCGGGCGATGCTCGCCGGGGCTGGCCCGCAGCCGACCGGCACCGCAATGTCGTCGT
Source organism: Rhodococcus sp. IEGM 1372 (assembly GCF_030056835.1). NCBI lineage: Bacteria > Bacillati > Actinomycetota > Actinomycetes > Mycobacteriales > Nocardiaceae > Rhodococcus > Rhodococcus sp. IEGM 1372. Next base: position 3,880 of record NZ_JASHKS010000048.1, read on the forward strand.
CGTCTGCCGCACCGACCGCGCCGGCCTCGACGCTGCCCACGACCTTCTCCTGCAAGCTCAGGCCGGCCTCGTCGGCGACTGCACTCTCCTCGGACTGGTCCTGGTACCTGACGCCCCCGGCCCACTCCCCAAGACCCTGCGCCGATGGGCGGACGTCGTCGCCTCCGCAGCACCAGCGGTGTGGCGAGTCCCGTACGTCGAGGATCTGCGCACCCACAGACAGAACGAACTCGCGATCTGGACACCCACCGAACCCGACCCACCGCCACCCGGCCGGATGCGGGCACTGGCCCCCTCGACGACCAGCCCACACCACGAACTCGCCGCGATCGGGCGGGAGATCTTCACCGCCGCCCGCAATGCGTCAGGCCACTGAACCGCACCCTCTCAACCAACACCCAAGGAGAACACCATGATTGCCAGCCTCACCGCATCGACGACCACGTTCCTCGCGCAGAACATCGGCGATGTCAGCCCCCAAGCACCGGACGGCCCTACCGGGGACAAGATCTTGACCCTGCTGTCCTGGCTGATGTGGGGCTGCATCATCGCTGCCGTCGCCGGGATCATGATCTGTGGCGCGATGCTCGCGTACGAGAAAATCTCCGGCGGAGGCCAAGGCGGCAATGCGACCGGCAAACTCGTCGGCGGACTGTTCGGGTCCATCGTCATCGGTGGTGCCGCAGGCCTGGTCAACATGCTCGTCCTATGACCATCGTGAACTGGACTCTGTGGGGTCTGATCATTGCCTCGATTGTCGGAGTCATGGTTGGCGGCGGTGAGCTTGCGTACGACCAATTCAGGGGCCGCTGGTGTCAGGCCAACCAGCGGGCCATCGGACTGCTGTATGTGTCGATTCTGCTCGGATTCGTTGCTGGAGTGGCGAATACAGTGGTCACGGCGGCGATGACATGAACACCGTCGTGCTCGCGCAACCACCGACCTCACCGGTCGAGTGGCCCGACGAGGTGTGGCAGCCGATCATGACCGGCTTGTCGTGGCTGCTGTGGTTCGCCATCATCGCCTGCATCGCAGCGCTGTTCGTGTGCGGGGCGGTGTTCGTCAACCAACGCAAATCCACCGGCACGCAGATGGTCGAGGACGCCACCCTGGCTCGCATCCTGATCTGCGCTGCGATCATCGGCTCCGCATCCGGCATCGCCCAAGCCGTCCTCGCCTGAGTCCAATCCTACTGCAAACGCACCGAATTCAACCGAAAGGCATCTCTCGATGACCGTCTCGCGCACACTCCGGATCGCCGCAGCCGCAGCGACCGTCCTCGTTCTCGCTGCGTGCGGATCCGACAACGACGACAACCCGGCCACCGGGGCGGTCAATCCGGCACCGGACCTCCGCTCCGCTCCGGCCGAGCTGACCTGGCGCGAGATCGCAGGGGTATCGGTGCCGACATCGCGGGTCGACGGGCCCGCCACCGGGACGTCGGTGAACCGCAGCGGCTACTCCCAGACCCCGCAAGGTGCGGTCCTGGCCGCCATCATCGGCCAGACAGCACTCGCCGTCGCCGACGACCGGGCATGGCCGGAGGTGGTCAACACCGTCACCGCACCCGGGCCCGGACGTGACGAGTTCGCGGCCGCACGCGCCGCCGTCACCGTTTCCGGATCCGTTCCGGCCGACGCTGCACCGAGGTTCGTCGGGTTCGAGGTCACCGACTACACGGACAACCCACTCTCGGCGGCGGTGTCGGTGGCTCAAACCATCGGCGGCGACGACCAGCTCTACGCCTACCCCGTTGCTCTGCAGTGGATCGCCGACGACTGGCGCATTGTCCTGCCGACCACCGAAGAGAACATCGATGCGGTCGAGCTGGACTCGCTCGACGGCTTCACCACGTTGGAGCACAACTGATGAGCGCCCTGACACGCAAACTCCTCATCGGCCTCGCCGTATTCGTCGTCGTCGCGGTCGTCGGCGCGATCGTCTTCGTCATCCCGAACATGAACGACGACGACACCCCGCCGACGACCGCTGGTCCACCGCCGACGACAGCAGCACCTGCCACCGGTGGCTCCGAGCTCGACACCGGCGCGGAAGGGTTCGGTGTTCCCGACGCGGACCTGTCCGGGCGCACTGTGATGGTCCCGAACAACCCTGCCGGCCAACCATTGCCGCAGCGTGAGCCGACCGGGCCGCGTGTCGAATGCACGAATGACGGCCGACCGGTGACGTCCCCGGAGTCGATGATGATCCAACGCAACTTCGGTGTCTCGACCCTGTACTCCGAGACGGATGGTCCGTCGTACATCGACGGCCTGGTCCTCGCCGGCTACACCCGCACCCCGCAAGGCGCGGCACTGGCCGCCGCTAACTTCCTACCCCGCGGCCTCGCGGGCGGACCCGTGGCTGTCGAATCCACGGAGAAGCTCACCCTGATACCTGACGAGAAGATCGGTACCCAGGAGAAGAAAGAAGCAGAACTCGCGAAACCGGTCAACACCGAGACTGTGGCATTGCGGGCACCCATGGCGTTCAAGATCCTCTCCTGCACGGACAGTTTCGCCGTCGTCGAGCTCGCTCAGATCCGCGATGTCGATGACGCCGGTAGACGGATGCAGAACCCGACCTACACAGGACTGCGCCTGAATATGGCGTGGGATGGTGGCACCTGGAAGGTCAGCAAACTCGACGGTGCCACTACTGGCGGCCCGTACAGCTCGCTCGATGGTTTCACCCGGTGGGCACTGTGACCCGCACAGCGGCCTTCGCCGCCCGCGCTGTCGTCATCGCACTGCTCTCACTGATCGCGGTAGTCGGGGCCAGCGGACTCGCCCACGCCCAAGATCCGACACCGGCACCCACACCGAATCTGACCGAGCAGATCAACCCCGACGCCGACGGCAACGACTTCCAGCAACAACGCCGCGAGTGCGTTGCCGAAGGCTCGCCGGTCCTCGGTGACGGTTGGCTCAACGACGCACTCGAGGGAACCGCCGTGGGCGGCTTCATGGACGAGGCACTGTGCCTGGACAACGCGTTCACCGATCACCCCGGCGACGCGTTCTCCACCGCCGTCGACTCCACACTCTCGACATTCTGGGGTGACCCGGTCGGGGACTTCGCCAAATCGGTGATGGAAGGCAACACCCAAGCATTCCGGTCGGTGATGACGTTCTGGATGTCCTCGGGCATTCCGGGCCTCGCCGCCGAGAACGCCATGTCGGGCCTGCGCAACATCATCTCCGGATTCACCGTGGTCGCCTTGTTCGCCTCGATCGTGATTGCGATGATCAAGCTCGCGATCGCCCGCAAACAAGCGGTGATGGAAGGGGCCACCGAGACCGCGACCATGTTGGTGCGCACCGTCGTCACCGTGTCACTGCTGCCGATTCTGGTGTTGATGTTCCATCAAGGCGGCGACATCGCCTCTGCATACGCGCTGGAGAAGTTCGTCGGCGGAGACCTGAACGAGAAGATCACTGCCATCACCGCGTTCGACGACAAGACCGGCCTCGGCCCGATCCTCGCGCTCGCCTGCGCTGGGTTCGCATTCCTCGGGTCGGTCGCCCAATTGATCGCACTGTTGATCCGTGAGGCGGTGCTGTGCGTCGTCGTGGCCGTGATCCCGCTCGCCGCTGCCGCGTCGGCCACCGGCACCGGGCGCAGCTCCTACAAGTCGATGATTGCCTTCACTCTCGGCGCGTTGCTGTTCAAACCGGTCGCGACGCTGCTGTACCTGTTCGCGTTCTGGGCGTCGTCGGCGTCGAGCTCGGATCAGATCGCCACCGTCATCATCGGCTCCGTCCTCCTGGCGATAATCGGGTTCTCCCTACCCACCTTGATCAAGATCGTCGCTCCCGCAGCGGACACCATCTCCGCCGGTGGCAGGGAGGTCGGTCAGCTCGGCGCAGCAGGCGGGGCGGTGATGGGTGCCGGTGGGATGGCTGCATCGCGTGCCCTCGGCTCGGTCGCGAACTCCGTCGGCGGATCCTCGGGTGGCGGCAAGGGCGGGTCTTCGGGTGCGGCCGGTACCGGCGCACGTTCGTCTCCCGGTTTCCAGGGCCGCTACAACGGTGGAGCGAGTCCCTCGCACGCGGGCGCATCGTCCGGGCCGATGGGCGCAGCCCGCAGAGTCGGAACGGCCGCTGCATCGGCCGGCCGCACCGGTACCTCGGCAACCCTGCGCGGCGCAGCAGGGGCACTCAAAGCTGCGGGCACCGTAGGCCGCACCGCAGGCTCGGCCTCGACCACTCTCGGCTCGGCCGCTGAAGGCGCAGTCGGCAACTACCACGGACGGATTCAACGATGAGCGCGCAGCTCGAAGCCCCGTACGAGCCGCCGATCTATTCGGCAGGTAACCGGCCGCAGAGCACGTTCGCGTTTGGCCTGCCGACGAAGGTCATTGCCTACGGTGCAGGGTTTTTCGCGGTCTCGTTCGCAGTCCTGATCTTCGTCCACGTCGTCGTTGGACTGGCTCTGATGGGTGTCGGCGCGCTCATCCTCACCCCTCTGGTCATCGCCCCGAACGGCCGAACCCTTTACGAGACAGGACAACTGAGAATGCAATGGATGCGGCGTAAGCACATCGACAAGTCCACGGAGTACCACGCCGGACCGCACTCGAGGATCCCTGGTGGCCGCTACAAGCTCCCTGGCCTGCTCGCCCGCACCAAGGTCTACATGGGAATCGACCGTCACGGCAACGAGTTCGGGATGATCCACAACCCCGACGATCACCGCTACACCGTCGTATTCGATGCCCTCCCGGGCGGTGACGAAGCGATCGTCCAGCGCGACAAAGACCTCTACACCGCAGACTGGGGCGTCTACCTCGCCGACCTCGGACTACCCGGCGACATCGTCGGAGCTGTGGTGGTGGTGGAGAACATCCCTGCCACGGGCCTGCGCCTGGCACGGCGCGCCGAACACGAACTCGTCCCCACCGCACCGCCGCTGGCTGCGTCGTTCGTCGAGCAGTCCGCCGTCCGGATGCCCTCGGGTCGCCACCGCACCCTGGCACGGCTGTCGATCACCTTCCGCGCCACCACCCGCGAACGCCAGAAGGACCCCGAAGAGATGGCCACCGAACTGGCCCGCCGTCTGCCGGATCTGTACGAGTCGCTCTCCGGTGCCGGGATCGACGCCCAGCCGATGACCGCCGCCGAGATCACCGCGGCCGTGCACCGCTCCTACAACCCCTCGACCGAGAACGACTTCGAGGAACTCGAAATCTCCGGCGAAGAGCATGGCGTGGACTGGGACGACGCCGGACCGGGACGCGCGAAGACAGAGTGGGGTCACTACCGCCACGACGGCGGTGTCTCGGTCGTGTGGGAGATGGCTGCACCGCCGGAATCGGTGTTCACCGACACCGTCCTCAAACCGCTGCTGCAGCCGCACGACGACATCCCCCGTAAGCGATTGACGCTCGTCTACCGCCCCTACACCGCCGGGGATGCCGCGAAGAAGGTCGACAAGCAACACCGAGACGCCCTGCACGCGATCAACTCTCGCGGCAACAAGATCACCTCCGCCGGGTCGGAGAAGCGCCACGAGATCGCCGAGCAGGCCCGCCGCGAGATGGTCTCCGGAGCCGGATACGAACGCTATTCGGCACTGCTGACGATCACCGTCGGATCGGTCGAAGAAATTGCGAACGCGGCCGCCGTCACCGAATCACTCGCTGCCCGCTCCCGCCTGCGACTGCGGCGTGCGTTCGCCTTCCAGGACGCCGCGTTCGCCGCCGGTCTCGGCGTCGGAGTGCTCCTGCCCGATCAGATCTCCACTTCGATCCTCGTGCGCCGCAGCTAGAGCGCCGCCGACCGCATCCGGCCCACCCCTGCCCGAGAAAAGAGACACTCACGATGACGACGACCGACCACCGCCCGCGCAGGGACTACGACCCTCGGTACGACGAGGCCAGGTCCGACGAGCCCGACCTGTACGAGACGTCAACGCCGCAGCCGTCGGCGTTCGTGCGGTGGATCATCGGCGACACCGACTACGCCGAGCTCGCCGCCCTCATCGCCACCGGCGACGCCGAAGAGCCCTCCGCTCTTTCCCGGCGCGGCCTCGGGCTGACCCGGTGGCGCAACGACCACCCACGGGCCGAACAAGCCGTCCACGAGGCAGCGGGAGACCCCTGGTGGCGCGCAGCACTGTCGTCGAGCGCACGCGGCCTCAAAGGAGCCGGTGGTGGCCGGATGTCGACCGTCCCGGCCCCGATCGAGTACGAAGCGACCTCGGTGCAGATGTGCGGGCTCAACCCGTGGGCGATCGGCGCGGCCGCACCCTCGGCGGGCACCATCGTCGGTCAGCACGCCATCACCGGCAACGCCGTCTCCTGCGATCCGTTCGCGTACTTCCGCGACAAGCTCATCGGAAACCCGTCGATGTTCGTTCTGTCCCTGCCCGGCCTGGGGAAGTCGACGCTGATCCGCAAGATCCTCCTCGGGGCGTGCGGATGGGGGCAGACCCCGATCGTCGCCGGCGACATCAAAGGCGAGTACGTAAAGCTCACCCACCTGGTCGGCGGGCAGGTGATCACCCTCGGCCACGGCGGTGGACATCTCAACCCCCTCGCCGCCGGAGCCCTCGGGCAGGCCGTCGTCCGCGCGATCGCCGCCCGCAACGCAGAAACCGACCCCGATCGCATCGCCGAGCTCGACGAGCTGATCGACGTCGCCACCATCACCATCTCCACCCGCCAGATCAACGCCGTCTGCGCCCTGGTCGAGCTGATCCGCTACGACACCCACTCGGTGAAAGCCTTCGAGAACTCCCTGATCGGTATCGCGCTGCGCGAGCTGTACGCCGACGGCGGATTCTCCTACACCCACCCGCCGCTGCTCAAAGACCTCTACACCCGCATCGACGCCGGCTCGGCAGACATGCTCCAAGCGGCCTACAAGACCGATCGCGAGGGCTACCGCGAAGCCATCACCGAACTGATGCAAGCCCTCGGTGCACTGACCTCAGGCCCACTCGGAGACATCTTCGCCGACCACACCACCGAACCGATCGACCTCGACGCACCGATGATCTGCATCGACGTCTCATCCCTCGACCGGGGAGACACCACCCTCAAAGCGGCCGTGATGCTCTCCTGCTGGGCCGACGCCTACGGCACCGTCGAAGCTGCACACCTGCTCGCCGACGCAGGCCTGGACCGCCAACGCCTGTTCCTGATGGCACTCGACGAGCTGTGGCAGGTCATCGGTGCCGGACCGGGCATGGTCGCCCGCGTCAACGAGATCACCCGCCTCAACCGCACCGACGCGACCGGGCTGCTGATGATCACCCACACCGGCCGTGACCTCGAAACCCTGCCCACCGAAGCCGACATCAAGACCGCGAAGGGCTTCATCGACCGCGCCGGCATGGTCGTGTGCGGGGGACTGCCGATCGGCGAGGTCGAGCGCCTGTCCGGGGAGCTGAAGTTCACCGACGCCGAAGCAGGGATGGTCACCTCCTGGTCGCGCGGGGCAGCGCTACGCGGGTCCGAACGGCGCACCGTCCGCAACCCGATCGGGCGCGGGAAGTTCCTGATCAAGGTCGCCAAGGACAACACCCCCGGCATCCCCATCCAGACGGTGCTCACCGACGTCGAATACGACACCGGAGTCCACGACACCAACGCCCGCTTCGCCGAGTACTTCGCCGGCGGCCAGCACCACGCCGCCGATACCGACGACGCCCATTACGCGCACGACACGGCACTGGTCGGAGCGCAGTGATGACCGCCGAGTACCCCCGCGCCGAATACCCGGCGCAGACCCGCGCGTGGGCGCTCGATCAATACGAGAAGTCGCGACACAACTACTCCTCCCGCGCCGAATGCGTTGCCGCCTTGGCTGTCTCGATCGGGGCACACGAGAACACCGTGGCCCGGTGGATCAAGGACAAGTACGGGCCCTCGCGTCGCCCCGCAGCGGACGAGGTGACCGCACGACTTCGTGCCGCCGAGGAGGAGATCACCCGACTGCGGTCGGAGAACCGTTCCCTCACCGAGCGTTTGGCCGCCCACGCCCCGCGATCGATCGTCGCGGAGTCGATTTCGGCGGCGGCGGCGTTGTGAAAAAAGGCGGCGCGATCGCCCTCGCTGTGGTGCTCGCACTGTCACTGTTCGTGGTCCTGTTCGTCACCACCGGTGTGCGCGAGGAAGTGCCGACCGATTGTCTTCCCGGGAAGGGCATTTCCTCTGCTGCAGGCGGGGTTCCGGCCGGGTCGTTCTCCAAGCCGGTCAAGACCACCGAATCGACCGTGTCGAGCCCGTTCGGGACGCGATGGGGCACCAACCACAACGGCATCGACCTGGCAGGTCCGGTCGGGACACCGATCTACGCCTACGCCGACGGCGTCGTCTCGAAAGCCGGACCCGCCGACGGGTTCGGCATGTGGATCGTGCTCGATCACAACATCGACGGCGCGGTCGTCTCCACCGTCTACGGCCACATGTTCCCCGACGGTGTGCTGGTGAAGGTCGGGGACCGCGTCACCGCCGGTCAGCACATCGCCGACATCGGCAACAACGGACAGTCGACCGGCGCGCACCTGCACTTCGAGTACCACCCCGGCGGCTGGGCACCGGGCAACGCGATCGACCCGCAACCCTTCTACGACGCCGCCGCCGACCCCGGCACCGGAGCGACCGGCCAGAGCCCACTCCCGTCGACGAGCACCCCGACAACCCCCGCACCGTCGACCGGCGGCTCCGCCGAGATGGCAGCACTGCCCGCCAATGTCGGCTCCGAGGAGCACTTCCAGGTCGACACGGTCCGCGTCGCCCGCGCTGTGCACGCGAAGTTCCCGCAGATCACCACCATAGGTGGGTGGCGCGCCGACGGTGGGGGATTCGACGACCACCCCTCCGGCCGGGCCGCGGACATCATGATCGACAACTGGCCCTCCGAGGAAGGCAAAGCACTCGGCGACCAGGTCAAGGACTACCTGTGGAGCAACCGCGACTACCTCCAGATCGAATACATGATCTGGCGACAGGAATACATCCCCTCCCAAGGTGAACCGAACACCATGGAGGACAGGGGATCTCCCACCCAGAACCACTTCGACCACGTCCACGTCACCACCGTCGGCCACGGCGCACCGGCACCCGGGCAGACCTACGGGCCCGTCCCCGGCGGCGGCGGATCCGCAGCGAAGGCGACCGGGAACTGCACCACCGCACCCGGTGCCGGTCTCGGTGATCACGGAGATCTCGCCGCCGGCCAGATCCCTCCCGAGTTCGAGCCGTGGCTCGCTCTGTCGTCCGCTCAGTGCCGCGAAGTCTCTCCCGCGATCCTCGCCGCTCAGCTCAAACAGGAATCCGGCTTCACACCGGGTCTGACCAGCCCGGCCGGGGCCGAAGGGTATGCGCAGTTCCTCCCCGGAACGTGGGCGTCGTTCGGTTTCCCCGTCGACGATCAGGGCGTGGTCACCGGAGCTGCGGGGGAGGGCGATCCCAACGACATCGGCGATGCCGTCATGGCGCAGGGACGCTACAACTGCTCGGTCGCCGACACCCTACGGCCGGGTATCGAATCCGGCTCTATCACCGGCGATCCCGTGGAGCTGATGCTCGCCGGATACAACGCCGGCCCAGGAGCGGTCCAACAGTTCGGCGGCGTCCCGCCCTACTCGGAGACCCAGAACTACGTCACCACCATCACCGCCACCGCATCCGACTACGACCTGGCCCGATAGCCGCCACCGACCAATGCTCGACGGAAAGGCCCACTCATGAGCACCGCGCCGACACGCACCAGCCACCACCTGACGTCCCACGATCGGCATCGAGCACTGACAGCCCTTGCTCTGACCTCGGTCATCGTATGGACGGTGTGGGCTGTTCCCGTCGCCCGATTGATCCTGGAGTCGATGATCACCACGATCGAGGACAGCGGCCGCGCCGCGGCGACCAGCGACGTTCTCGCGCATGGTTGGTGGGCCGTCATTGCCGTCACCGCGGCGATGACCATAGGCAGCCTCATCGCTGTCGCCGACGCCTCTGCGCGAGCGCAGAACTGGACTGTCACTGCGCTCCGCAAAGCCATCCACGTGGCGGCGACCGCGCTCGTCATGTGGGCGATCTGGACGGTGAGCGTTGTCGCCGGAGCAGGAGTCCCCACCGTCGGCTAGCGCGGCACACAACCACATTTGTTGTCGGTGGCCACCAGGACACTGGCACCATCACAGACCAAGGAGCACAGATATGGCACAGATCCTCCACAACCGCCAGGCGGATGCACCGATCGTCGATTGGCTCGAAGTCATCGCCAAAGCCGCTGCGCTGGGCCAGATCTGCGACACCGACGCTGAGTCAGCGAACGACTCCGACTCGCAGGAGCACACGAGATGAGCCGAAGAGCAGGCATCGTGTTCGCGTGTCTCGGTCTCGTCGGGGTGGTCGCCATTGCCGCTCTGGTCGTGTTCGTGTTCCGCGGTTCGGACACACCGCCACCACCGGGCACGGACGCCGGGATCGCCATCGACCCGTCGGCCACCGACCCGGTCGGCGTCGCGACGTCGGTGATGTCCGGTGTGTTCACCTGGCAACCGGCAGTGCAGGATTCACCGTGGGATGCCCTGCACGCCCAGCGCGACAACGTGACCGGATCGATGGCCACCGCCGCCGCCACGCCACCCGATCCAGCCCCGCAGCCGATCCCGGAGTGGTCGGCATGGGCACGCAGCGGAGACGTCGTCACCGCCGTCGCTCGACCGGACACCAGCGTCTACGCCGACGGCACAGCCGCCGAGATGGACGGTGACAACCAGTCCACCGTGGCTGTCGTCATCGACCGCGTCGTCCAACACCGCAGCGGTGAGATCACCCCGTTCACCGGCTACACCGGAGCCGTCGACCTCGAACGCACCGCTGACGGCTGGAAGGTCGCGAACTATCGCCTCGTCAGCGCAGGCCTCTAGCCCGACCGGCCACCGGCAACACCCTCGCTGTCCACACGCCGCACGCACCGCAGAGAAGGATCTATTGTCATGGGAAAAGTCGGAATCCTCACCGAAAAGCCCTCCGCAGCTCGCAACTTCGCCGCCGCACTGGGCGGTATGAGTGGCACGTTCGCAGGCACGGAGTACGTCATCGTCCACGCTCGCGGCCACCTGCTGGAGTTGAAAGACCCTTCCGCGATGGTGCCCGCGCCTCTCACCGACAAGTACAAGAGCTGGGAGCTCGAATATCTCCCGTGGAACGCCGACGACTTCCGCTGGGAGCGAGAGATCCGGCGCCGGGTGTCCGGCGGCAAGCTGGTCACCGATCCGGACGCGAAAAGCTTGCTGCAGGACCTCAAGACAGTGCTCTCGGAGTGCGAGAGCGTCTGCAATGCAGCCGATCTCGATCCGACAGGTGAAGGCTCACTGCTGGGCTGGGAGATCGTGGAGTACCTGGGCCTCGAGAACAAGAAGCTCGAACGCATGGAGTTCCTGGACGAGACACCGGCATCGCTGCGTAAGGCCTTCACAGCCCGTCGCCCGGTCACGGCGATCGCTGCCGAGGGCGACTACCGCAAGGCCGACTTCCGGTCGAAGTGGGACATGCTCTCGATGCAGTTCACCAGAGTTGCGACCAAGACGACCGGGGCGAGCACGGTACTGCGTAACGGGCGGCTCAAGTCCGCGATGGTCGTGATCGTCGGTGACGGGCTCGACGCGCACCACGGATACGTCAAGAAGGCGTTCTACGAGAACCGGTTTCGGGACGAGAACGGCGTGACGTACACCGACCCCGAGGTCGATCGATTCGAGAACGAGAACGATGTTCCCGGCGGCCTTCAGTCGTCACCGGTCGTCCACGACGGGACCACACGCAAGAAAACGGGACCGCCGAAACTGATGGACCTGGCCGGACTGTCGTCACTGCTCGCGAAGAAGGGCTTCGGGGCGAAGAACGTTCTCGACACCTATCAGAAGATGTACGAGGCGCAGGTGGTGTCCTACCCGCGTACCGAGGACAAGTTCATCTCGATCGAGCAGTTCAACGAGCTGCTTCCATCGGTCGACGCGATCGCCGGTGTGGTGGGCGTGGATCCGGCGGCGCTGAGCCATCGCGGCCCACGTACGAGCCACGTCAAGTCCGGTGGCGCGCACGGTGCCAACCGTCCGGGGCCCAACGTACCGCCGAGCCTCGCGGCAGTGGAGAAGGCCTACGGCGAGCTGGGTCGGGAGATCTACGAGCTCCTCGCGAAGAACTACCTGACGATGCTCGCCCCCGATTACGAGTACGACCAGCATCGCGGCCACGTCGAGAAGTACCCGAGCTTCGTCGGCTCGCTGAATGTGCCCGCAGTGCTCGGATGGAAAGGTGTGTTCGTCGTCGAGGAGGAGGACGGCGGCGAGCGCGACGAGCAACCCACTGGTGCGACGGCGTTGGGTACTATCGCGGACCCGTTCGTCCACGAGGGCTTCCCGCCGCGGCCGCCGCATCCGACGATGGGATGGTTGATGAAACAGCTCGAGAAGCGGAGCGTAGGTACCGGCGCGACCCGGACAAGCACCTATGCCGAGGTCACGAACAACTCGGGCGGCAAGGCCTTGATGATCGAGAAGCGCGGCAAGATCACCCTCAGCGCGATCGGTGAACTCAACCATCGGATCCTGCCGGGCACGCACATCGGGGATCTGACGATCACCGAGCAGGTCTTCGAGCAGATGGCGCAGATCGAGGCCGGAACCGGCAAGGCAGCCGACTATCTTTCCCTCGTGGCGGATCTGGTGCGCCGCGACCTCGCGACGATGACGGCGAATGCGAGGACGTTGTCCGGCGAGCTCACCGCACGGATGGGCAAGGCCGGGGTGACCCGAGAAGCGATGGAGATGATCGAGCTGCCACCGGAGCTGCATTTCACCCACGCAGGCACGGTCGTGACCCGCGCCAAGCGGGTCTTCGGCGGCCACCGGTTCACCGACACCGAAGCAGCGGCACTGCTCGCCGGCCGGGTCATCGAGATCGTCTCGACGAGCGCGAAGTCGGGAAAGACGTTCACCTGCACGGGAAAGCTCGAACCAGGCGTGAGGGAGAAAGACGGCAAGCAGTACCCACACGTGAGCTTCAACCCTCGATTCGAGGAGCGTGCACCTCGGACCGATCTGGTCAGTGGAGTGTGGAAAGGCAAGCCGGTGACGTTCAAAGGTCGCGGATGGGGTGCCAACGAACACTGGCGGGGTAAGGACTTCACCGATCAGGAACTGGAGAAGCTATTGGCCGGGGAGACCATCGAATTCGACGCCACGAGCAAGACAGGTAAGACGTACCGGGCCCGAGGCGCACTGGCCGCAGGTACGTACCAGGGCAGCAAGACATTTGGATTCAAGCTGAAGTTCGAGGACCGCAAATCCACCGCAGGCACCAAGAAACGCACCGTGCGTCGGTAAACGGGTGCCGCAGGACAGCAGCGGGGTCGTACGCCTGCACCCATCGGGGAAAAGAGTTCGAGCGGCAGGTTCAGAAGAAGGTCAGCTGCGCCTCGTCGACGCGGACACGTCCGGGCTTCGTCCGGAGGGGTCGTACCGGGGGAGCGTGCCGAGCCGGCACCGCCGGTGCGGAACCTTCGGCGATGCCGAGTTCGGCGCACGCGCGGCGCGCCAATTCCTCTCGTACACGCGATCTTTCGGCCACGCGCGCACGTCCGATCACAGTGTCTCGGGCACTCCACTCCAACTCCCACGCCGCCGATCCCGGAGGCGGCGCGCCCACAGCGCGATCGGTCACCCGATCGAGGAGTTGATCGATCCTGTCGATTACCACCTGCGCAAGCTCGTCGAGCACACGCTCAGGCACCGTGGCCACGCACTGGTTGTCGCTCACACCCGACACTGTAGAGGCGGGCACTGACGAATATGCTGCAGGGCAACCTGCCTCATGAAACTAGTTGCGGCACAGTGCCTGAATGCCATGGTGACGCTTCCTCATACTGATCCAGCACCATCGGACCGTGAGCGCTCGCGCCGATCTTGGCGGCGCGTTACGATTCGGTCAACGTCGACCGTATAAGACGGTCAATCCGCTACCCGTGCGGCTCCCGCCGGCTATGTCGTTGCTCGGGCGTTGCTTGCGCAGACGATGAGCGAGCTCGGTCAAGACGAGGTGCGCCAACTCGACAAACAGCAGTCTTTGCCTGTGATTCGAGACAATCGCACACACGCTGTCGAGACCGGCGAAGCCACACCTGTTCCTGTCGCAGCAAGAGCTGACCTTCTGCTCAGCGTCTGCAACGCGGTACCGTCCATGGCCATCATCGGTGACTCCGACCGAGCTGTCGATATTTCCTATCCTGTCTGCGACGGCGTCACCCCTGGCATATCTGACCGTTACGGTCGTTCTACCAGTCCAAGGTGGGCGCAATTAGTTCGCCGACGATCGCTGCGCTGACCGGTTCCGGCCGCGTCTGCGTCCACGCGGCGGTGCACACGTCGAGGTGGTTGTAGCCGGTAACCGCGATGGTGCGACCGTCGGTGGGTGCGTTTGCTTGCTGCAGCCCGTCTGCGAAACCGGAGTCCGCGCCGTCCAGGTAGAGGATGGGGCGGTCGGGCATGGTCAGGACGGGAGCGAAGTTCTGCAGGTCCGCTGTGCGGTCTCCGGAGTTGAGAGCGAGCAGTTCGAGCAGTAGTCGCAGGGGGAAGTTCCACTCGATGCCGTCGACTACCGGGTTCGCCATCAAGCTCGCCAGTTGTCGTATGTCGGTGACTTCGCTGTCGGGAGTGGTGTACGTGATGCCGTCGCGGGTCTGAAGTCCGCTGGTGGGGATGCGGTCGTAGGGCAGCCAGGTGATTGGGCCGTCGATGGCAACGGGGGCGACCATCGTGTTCCCGCCGACGAGACCGGTGTAGATCTGCGGCAGCTGGGCGGGGAGAACGAGGTTCTTGAGGTCGGCGGGCGTGCCGAATCCGCCGATGCTGCTGCGTAAGTAGCCCAGTGGTTGGGTGTTGTCGTCGAGCACGAGTCCCAGCAGCGCCGCGTTGGTGATTCGAGTGCGGGAGATGTCGGGTTCGGCGCGGAGAAAGTCGACGACGGTGGGGGATATCAGCGCTTGTGCAAGTAGCTCGTTGAGGAGGTCGTCGGGGATGGTGCCCACGATCGTGGACTCGGCATCGGGGGCAAGGTCTGCAGCGGAAGCGATGCTCGCCGCCAAGCCCAGGGCGCGGTTGAGCAGCGGGATCGTCGGTAGAACGCCCGTCGCGGGGGTGAGGGCATTGAGTCCGATGCCCAGTGAGTCGATGGCGTCGAACAATGCAGAGCCGGTGGTGGCGAAACGAGAGTCGAGGGAGAAGTATCCGGCGCAGGGTGCGGCGAGGGCTCCGTTGACGTCGAGCCGATTGGCTTGTGCCCCGGCGATGAGGGCTCCGAGGGAGTGTCCTCCGCAGAAGAGTTTGCTCGACCTGAACTGCTCTGGGAGCTGGTCGGTGATGACTTGTTGGTCGCGAAGAGTTTGCTCGATGCCGAGCAGACTCGTCACGGCGATGTCAGGATCGAGGGGGGCTTCGATGCGCGCGTTGTCCTGTAGGTAGTACTGCGCTGCAGCATCTGGATCGTTGTTCTGTTTTGCGCGCTCGAGCCCGGTGGGGTCTTCGAGACAGTTCGCTCGGCGGTCTATGACCCACACTTCGATGTTGCGGCCCTGAAGGGCCGCTGCGCGCACGGTGTTCGAGGCGAACGGTGCCAACATTCCTGCGCCTTCGTACACCCCCGGTTGGGTGATGAGTACTGCATCCGACTTCTCCGGATCATCTGGGCCCGAACCGGATTTGACGCGGAGGTAGCCCAGGTTCTGGCAGGCATCGGGGATTGCTATGCCGCTGGGCCCGAGGGGTGCCGAAACAGTGACGTACGTGGTCTCGACGTTCGGCGCTGCGGTGGGCCCCATGTCGTAAGGCTCGATGAAAGCAAGGCTGGTCGGCGCGGCGGCGGCAGTCGGTGCCGATGTCACCGCGATGGCCACGGCCACAGCGATCGCGCAGACCGGTCGCAGGACGGAGAGGGGGCGTGCAGTCATGTCGGTCCTTGTTCGTTGCCGGACCGGACCGGTCCGGTCTGTGGCGGCAGGCCCCCGCGCTGCCGATTGTTGTGTGGAACTGACTATCTCGATGCTGTCGTGTCGGAGGTGTTGCTCCGCTGCTGCGTGCGACTCGTGCAGTGCCGAGGCGCTGCACGAGTCGGTCGGCGGTGGCGGGTGTATCGCAGCGACGCCGGCCGTCAGGGGTGTTGGCTTGGCCCTGACGACGTTGCGCTGTGTTGAAGCTTGTCGCGCAGTTTGTGTTTCATGATCTTGCCGGACGGGTTGCGGGGGATCTCGGCGATGACCAGCTCGCGCGGCAGTTTGTAGTCGGAGACCAGCTTTCCGGCGTGCTCACGGAGTTCGTCGAGCGTGATGTCGCAACCGGGAAGTGGGGTGACGACGGCGACGATGGTTTCGCCGTACACGGCGTCGCTGCGGCCGACGACGGCGCAGTCGGCAACCCCGGGGGTGCCGGCCAGAGCATTCTCGACTTCGACGGAGTAGACGTTGCGGCCACCGGTGATGATCATGTCCTTCATTCGGTCGACCAGCGTGATGTATCCGTCGTCGTCGATTCGCGCGAGGTCGCCGGTGTGCAGCCATCCCTCGCGTAGGACGTCTGCGGTCTCTCGCGGCTTGTTCCAGTAGCCCTTCATGACGGTCTCGCCCTGCAGGATCAGCTCCCCGGTCTCCCCGCGTGGCACATCCCGGTTCTCCGGGTCGACCACTCGGACGACGGTGTTGAGCAGGCTGAATCGGCCGCTTGCGGAGGGCTTGGCCCGTACCTCGTGCGGGCGGCTGTAGATTCCGCCCGGTCCACCTTCGGTCTGACCGCACGCTTGGTAGAGGTTCACTGCCGGCAGTGCGTCGAGGAGGCGGCCGACGGCGTCAGCGGGCATCGGTGCGGCACCGAAGATTCCGGTCCTCCATGCGCTGAGGTCGCGGTCGGCGAGGTCGGGTTGGCGGAGCAGCATCTGGTACATCGTCGGCACGCCGAAGAAGCCGGTGATCCGCTCGCTCTCGAGCGCGTCCAGTACTGCTGTGGGCTCGAAGCCGGGGAGTACGACATGTGTCGCGCCGACCATCGTGCCGGGAATGAGCATCATCGTCAGCTCGGCTGCATGGTAGAGCGGAGCGACGTGCAGCAGCCGGTCCGCCTCGGTGAGCCCGAACAGGCTGGTGAGTGAAATACCCACCCAGATGGTCCGATGATGGTCGAACAGAGCGCCTTTGGGGCGACCTGTAGTTCCGGAGGTGTAGAGAATCAGCGCATCGTCGGATTCGTCGACCAGGACCTCGGGTGTGGAGTCGGGCTCGTCGGCGGCGAGGTCCGCGAGACTGCGGTGCCCCTCCACGTGTCCGAGCGCGAGGAGCAGCGGGGAGCTCGCGTCACCGACGGTCTCGGTGACCACCTGCGAGACGGTTGCATCGAATGCCAGGACCGATGCACCTGAATCGTCGAGGAGATAGCGCAGTTCCGGTCCAGCGGATCGTGGGTTGATGGGTACGACGATGGCTCCGAGCTTTGCCGCGGCATAGAACGCGATCACGAACCAATCGGAGTTCCCGGCCATCAGGGCGAATCGATCTCCCTTGCTCAACCCGAGTCGGTGCAGTGCGTGGGCTGCACGATTGACCTCGGCGTCGAGTTCTCGGTAGGTACGCCTACTCGATGCGAGCACCAGCGCCGTCCTGTCCGGACACCGCTGCGCACTGACGGTCAACATGCTTCCGATCGTTGGCATAGCCGCTTTCCCCTTCGATACCTGCTCGGTAAATTTCTACTGGCAATAGTAGAGGTTGCAAATCGTTCTGTAGTGGCTTTCAATGCAATAAGTAATTTTTCATTAGCTTCTACAGCCTTGTCGGCTTCGCGAGCTCAGCGCCCTGATCCCAGGGGGCGACGCGACGGGACGCCGTGCCCCGGTGCGGCGTCGAGAGTTACGAGAAGTGCGGTGTGCGCGTGGTACATCACTAGGATCGGCACCATCGGATGTTCGGAACGGATCGGCGGGCAATGAGTACAGCGCAGGTGAAGTCCACCGGAGTCGGTACGCGCCGCCCCCGCGACCGTCGGGCCCAGATATTGACGGCCGCTGCGGCTCAGTTCGGCACTGTCGGATACAGCAACGCCAACATCTCCGAGATCGCCGATGCGGTGGGCATCACAGCAGGAGCGCTGTACAAGCACTTCCGCAACAAGGAATCGATGCTCACCGAACTGACACTCGAAGGCTCCGATCGGTTCGTTGCCGCGCTCGCCGACGACACTGCCGACTTCGCCTCGACGATGTCGACGTTGGTAACGCTGGCAGTCTCGCGCCGCGACATCGGAGTGCTCTGGCAACGCGAGGCCCGCAATCTCCCCGAGCATCAACGGACCGAACTTCGCGATCGCCGCCGATACTGCCAGCAGCGTGTCGGTGAGTTGATCGCCGCTCACAGGCCGGCCTCCAGTGCAGACGAGTGCCGACTCCTCGCCGATGCCGTGATTGCAATCCTGCTCAGTCCCTCCTACCACCGCGCACAGGTGCCCAGCGAGCGGTACCGGTCACTGCTCGAGACGATCATCGGCAGGGTCGTCGACGTCCGTTTCGATCAGCCGGAACCGAGCGTCGACCCTGTCAGGACACTCGCACCGCCACGGCACACGCGCCGCTCTCGGCGAGAAGTCCTTCTGGGTGAAGCGACAACACTGTTCGCCGAACGCGGCTTCCACGCTGTGACGATGGACGAGATCGGGCAATCCGCCGGAATGGCCGGACCGAGCGTGTACAACCACTTCGCGAAGAAGGACGACATTCTCATCGCCGCACTCAATCGGGGTGCCGACATGCTTGACATCGGGTTGAACAAAGCGCTCGCACACGCGGAATCTGCGGCGCACGGCGTGCATCTGTCGTTGGTGTCGTACATCGAGTCGATGACCGATCATCCTGCTCTGGTGACCATCGTGGTCAACGAAACGGCGAGTCTGACCGACCCGTTGCGGCACCAGCTGCGGTCCAGGCAGCGCGAATACGTCGACGAGTGGGTTCATCTTCTGGCCTCTGTTCATCCCGGTACCGATACCGATACCGAGGAACTGCGGGCAACCGTCCTCGCCGCGATCACGGTGGTCAACATCGTGGTCGTCAACATCGCGGTCGATCGGTTCACCACGACACCGGCAGGCGAACTCGTTCACGAGCTCGCCTGCATCGGCGACGCGGTACTCGGGCTCGATCGCTGATCGCACGTATCGGTCAGCGGACTGCGCCCGAGGAGGTCATCGCGGTCACGGTGTCCGCCCCGAGACCCCAGCGGGTGAGCGTCTCGGTCACGTCGCGACCGCCGTCGTCCATCGGGACCGGAACCGCGTTGACCGTTCGGTCGAACCGGGGGGCCGGTGCCGGTTGCACGACCCCACCGACCTCGATGAACGCTTCGCGAGCCTTGTTGTGCGGGTGCTCGTGCGCTTCCCATGGCGACAGCACGGGGGAGACGCAGGCGTCGGAGTCTGCGAACACCTCCGTCCAATGCGCGCGAGTGTTCTGCACGAATTTGCTTGCGATCAGCTTCTTCAGCTCCGGCCATGCGGCGGCATCCAACTGGGAGGGGATCTCGGCCGCAATCACGCCCAGGGCGTCGAGGAGTTGCGCGTAGAACTGCGGCTCCACCGATCCGACGGCCATATACAGACCGTCGGATGTTTCGTAGGTGTCGTAGAACGGCGCTCCACCGTCGAGGGCGTTGGTTCCCCGCGGGCCGTCCCACATGCCGCTGGCGTGCATGCCGTGCATGAACGTGGTCAACAACGCTGCCCCGTCCACCATTGCAGCGTCGACGACCTGTCCCTGCCCGGACCGCTCCCGCTCGAACAGTGCCGAGACGATCCCGAGCGCGAGCATCAACCCACCGCCGCCGAAGTCGCCGACCAGATTCATCGGCGCGTGGGGCCTCTCACCGGCGCGCCCGATCGGTTCCAACGCCCCGGCCACGGCGATGTAGTTGATGTCATGGCCGGCCCGCGGGGCCAGCGGGCCGTCCTGGCCCCAACCGGTCATGCGCCCGTACACCAGCCGCGGGTTGATCTCGAGCAGCTCGGTAGGTCCGATGCCGAGACGTTCGGCCACCCCCGGCCGGAATCCTTCGACGAACACGTCCGCAGTGGCCACCAGTGTGCGTACCGCCTCGATCCCGGCAGGATCCTTCAAATCCACCGCGATGCTGCGCCGCCCGCGATCGAGAGGCCCGGCAGGCGGGGTGAGACCTGCCGATGCACGTCCGCCCGCGCGGTCGACCCGGATGATCTCGGCCCCCATATCGGCCAGGATCATGCACCCGAACGGGGCCGGAGCCAGGCTCGCAATCTCGACCACTCGTACGCCATCCAGAGGTCCCACAGTGTTCGTCGCTTTCTCTTCGATTCGAGTCGGGCGGTGGAGCAGCTACAGCGATCGCGCGATGAGGTCCTTCATCACTTCGTTCGATCCGCCGTAGATGCGTTGCACGCGGGCATCGGCGTACATCCGGGCGATCTGATATTCGGCCATGTATCCGTAGCCACCGAACAGCTGAAGGCACTTGTCGACGACCTGCCCCTGCACCTCCGTGGTGTACGCCTTCGCCATCGACGCGGTCGCACTGTCGAGCTCGCCGCGCAGATGACGCTCGATGCAGCTGTCGACGAACACTCGTGACACGTGAGCAAGGGTGGCGCATTCGGCGAGCTGGAAGCGGGTGTTCTGCATGTCGAAGAGCGGACCGCCGAATGCCGCACGGTCCTTGGTGTACTGCACTGTCAGAGCCACAGCGGTTTGCGTTGCTGCGGCTGCGCACACCCCGATCACCAACCGCTCGTGTGGTAACTGTTTCATCAGGTACGCGAAGCCGGCGCCGGCGTCGCCGAGCAGATTCTCGGCCGGGACACGGACGTCTTCGAAGAACAACTCGGCGGTGTCCTGACCCTTCATGCCGATCTTGTCCAGCACGCGCCCCACTCGGTATCCCGGGGCATCGGCGGTCTCGACGACGATCAGCGATACGCCCTTGGCACCGGCCGACGGATCGGTCTTGACGGCGACGATGACCAGGTCGGCGTGTTTGCCGTTGGAGATGAACGTCTTCGCCCCGTTGAGCACGAAGTCATCGCCGTCGCGGCGGGCGCTGCTGCGCATGGTCTTGAGGTCGGATCCGGCACCCGGCTCACTCATGGCGATCGCCCCGACGATCTCACCGGTGGCCATCTTGGGCAACCATCGCTGCTTCTGGTCCTCGGTTCCGTACGCAAGGATGTAGTGGGCGACGATGCCGCTGTGCACCATGTTGCCGAAGCTGGTGTCGCCGAGACCGTACTGGGCGTCGAAGATCGCGAAGTCGTGGGCGTAGGTCCCGCCGCCGCCGCCGTATTCCTCCGGGATCGAGGCGCACAGCAGACCGAGGTCTCCCGCGGCGTTCCAGAAGCTCCGGTCGACGCACTTCTGCTCGGCGAAGCGTTCCTGGTTCGGTAGGAGCTCGGCCTGGAAGAATTTCGTGGCCATGTCCTTGAGCGCGACGACGTCGTCGTCGATCCATGTCGGCCGATAGTCCGCTGTCTTCATCGTCGACTCCTAGAAGTTGAAGCCGCCGCCGCAGACCAAGGTCTGGGCGCTGACGTAGTCGGACTCGGGGGTGCACAGCAGGTACACCGATCCCGCGGCTTCGCTGGGTGCGCCGGCGCGCCCGAGCGGGATCATCTGCTCCATCGCGGTCATCAGATCGGGGTTGACGCCGACCTTGATCTCGCGGCCCTGCACATCGATGGTGGCTGCGCCGTCGGCCGAGGCTTCGGTGAGGCGGGTCTTGATGAATCCGAACGCCACGGTGTTGACGGTGACGTTGTAGCGGCCCCACTCCTTGGCGAGCGTCTTGGTCAGACCGGTGATGCCTGCCTTGGCCGAGGAGTAGTTGGCTTGGCCGGGGTTGCCGCCGGTGCCGGCGAGGGAGGAGATGTTGACGACCTTGCGGCACGGCACGGGCTGACCGTCCTGCTTGGCCTTCTTCACCGCGGCGGCGATCACGGGCTGCGCGGCACGCAGAATGCGGAAGGGGGCCTTGAGGTGCACGTCGAGGATGGCGTCCCACTGCTCGTCGGTCATCTTCTGAATCACCGAATCCCAGGTGTAGCCGGCGTTGTTGACGATGATGTCCAGGCCGCCGAACGAATCGACTGCGGTCTGCACGAACCGCTCGGCGAAGCCGTCGTCGGTGACGCTGCCCGCGCATGCCACGGCCTGCCCGCCCGCTGCTGTGATCGCGGCAACGGTTTCCTCGGCCGGTGCGGTATCGAGATCGTTGACGACGACCTTCGCGCCTTCGCGGGCGAGCTTGAGCGCAATTTCACGGCCGATGCCGCGTCCGGAACCGGAGACGATGGCGACCTTGTTGTCGAGATTTCCCATGATGTGAACGGTCTCTTTCAGTCGAGTGCGACGACGGCGTCGCCGGTGAGTGTGACGGTGCCGTCGGCAAGAGTGACGGTGAGTTCCACAGTGGCGGTTCGGGTTCCGGCCGAGTCGTCGATGGAGACGACTTTGCCGGTGGCGGTCGGCTTGGCCGATACCGGTGTGATGGAGGCGAACCGAACCCGGTAGGACCGAATCGATTCCTGCGGAACCCAATTGGTCAGCAACCGACCCAGGTGGGCCATGGAGAGCATGCCGTGGGCGAAGACGTCCTCGAGGCCGGCAGACTTCGCGACGTCGATATCGATGTGCATCGGATTGTGATCGCCCGATGCACCGGCGAACAGCGCCAGCGTGGTTCGAGAGATTCTGCCGACGTCCAGGGCCGGAAGTTCGGTCCCGACCGTGATGTGTTCGGTGGATGTCATTGTCCGCCTCCCGGGTTGCGTACGACGAGCACTGCGCGAAGATCGGCGACGGCGGATCCGTCGGCTCGGGTCACGGCGGTGTCCTTGACGACGAAGTCCAACGCACCGCCCTTCTTCGAGTAGATATCGGTGATGGTCGACCTCGCGGTCAAGGTGTCGCCTGCATGTGCCGTCGAGTGGTAGGTGAAGATCTGCTCACCGTGCAAGACGAAGCGCAGATCGACACCGAGGTCCGACATCCACGCGAACGGATCGGGGCTGTCGAGCTCGATGGAGAACAGGAACGTCGGCGGCACCGGCAGATCCGGATGCCCGGCGGCCTGGGCCGCATCGGTATCGATATAGACGGGGTTCGTTTCCCCGATTGCCTTGGCGAAGAAGCGCAACCGCGCTGCATCGACGGTGATCGCGACCGGCTCGAGCTCGGTCCCGATCGCTGCGGGATCGATGGACATTCTCAGCTCACCTTCTCGTACAGGGTGACCACGGCGGCACCGCCGAGTCCGATGTTGTGTTGCAGAGCGACCTTGAGATCTCCCTCGACCTGACGGTTCTCGGCCTGTCCACGCAACTGCCACACCAGTTCTGCGCACTGTGCCAGGCCGGTCGCGCCGAGCGGATGCCCCTTGGACAACAGCCCGCCGGAGGGGTTGGTGACGACTCGGCCGCCGTAGGTGTTGTCGCCGTCGTTGATGAACTTCTCGGCCGTTCCCTCGGGCGTGAGACCGATCGCTTCGTAGGTGAGCAGCTCGTTGGCGGTGAAGCAGTCGTGCAGCTCGACGACGCGGATGTCCTCGGGGCCGACACCGGACATCTCGTAGACCTGCTGCGCCGCTGCCTTCGACATGTCGTAGCCGACGATCTTGGTCATGTCCTTCTCGTCGAACGTCGAGGCGAAATCGGTGGTCATGGCCTGCGCTTTGATCACGATCGAGGCGTCGAGCCCGTTCTTCTTCGCGTACTCCTCGCTGACGATGACCGCCGCAGCGGCCCCACAGGTCGGCGGGCAGCACTGCAACCGGGTCAGTGAGCCGTAAATGTGCGGCGATGCGAGCACTTCTTCGACGCTCGTCGGGGTCTTGAACACCGCGTAGGGATTGTTCGCCGCATGCAACCGGGACTTGACGGAGATCTTTGCGAACGTCTCGGGCGAGGTGCCGTACCTGTCTGCGTACTGCTTGCCTGCACCTCCGAACATCTGTGCGGCAAAGGGGGATTCGTCTCGGACCTGGATCTGATCCATCACCTCGTCGAAGCGCTCGAACGGACTCGGTCGATCGGAGTAGCCCATCGACAGTGCGCCGCGTTGCATCTGCTCGAACCCGACCGCCAGTGCGACATCGACTGCGCCGGATTCGACGGCCTGCCGCGCGAGATACAGGGCGGAGGAGCCGGTGGAGCAGTTGTTGTTGACGTTGATGACGGGGATACCGGTCAACCCAAGTCCGTACACGACGGCCTGGCCGCACGTGGAATCGCCGTATACGTACCCGGCGTACGCCTGCTGGATGACGTTGTACTCGATTCCAGCGTCGGCCAATGCCGCGCGCGCGGCAGTAGTGCCCATCACGTCGTAGGTATCGGACTTGCTCGGTGTGGCGAAGGGGATCATTCCCACACCCGCCACCACTGCTCTGCGCGTCATCGAAAGCTCCAATCGATTACTAATGCTGATTTACTTAGTGAACCAGAACTCCTGTTCGCAGGCAATACCGCATAGCGATCCGAAGCAAATGACCAATCCTCGACCCGCGGGGTCCGACGACGGGGCCCCCGATTCACTTCCTCGACGCATCGGCCCGAAGTCGGCCGTCGACCATCTCTACGATGCTGTCCATCGACGTCAGGTGCGCGGTCGTGGGCGCTCCGTTCCCGGACGACTTCCGGGCCTACCATGGCCGCCGTGCCTGTAGACCTGTCGTCGTTGACCATTGCCGAGCTGCTGCGCCTGTGGGCCGGAACCATGAACGAACTCCGTGTCCGGGGAGTAGTTCGAACGAACAACAACCCGGTTGGTGACATCGCTGAGGCGATAGTGCACGAGCACTACGGTGGCCAGCGAGGTTCGTTCTCCCAGAAAGGCTGGGATGTCCAGGATCCGAGCGGGCGTCGCTTGCAGGTCAAGGGAATGCGGCAGACCGAGCTTCGAGGCAGACGAAACCTCAGCGCAATCCGCGATAGCGATTACGACGTGGTCGTGGTCGTAGTTTTCGACATCGACTTCGCACTGACCAGAACCATCGAGATACCGCGCCCGGTCGTCGAGGAGCTCTTCAAGATCCGCCCGTACGTCAACGGGCGAATCATCACTGTGTCCGATGCACTGACCAGCGTCGCTTCGGTCTCGTCCATCGACATGACGGCTGCGTACGAGCGCGTCGGCTCCCCAGCAGCCCGCTCGACCATCGGTGTCGACGTGCCGTCCGTACCGGATCCGTAGACGGCGGTCACGTCACGTGGAGGACCGTCGATTCGGCTGTCCGTACCGGCATCGCATAGCGCTGCTGCGAGATCCTCACGGTGGTCTCATCAAGCTTCTACCGAGGACGGCTCGAAATGCGCGGAACGGTCACTGCCATGTACAGGTCGATCTGCCTGGCTCGATCCTCCCTCGCTAGCTCCTCGTATATTCGAAAAGCGAAGTGCTGGAACAATATGCAGCACTTTACCTGACATAATATCCGTTATCGGTAACGATTTTCATTACAGTTCAGAACGTGCCATGGGTCAGTATCGGTACGGCCGCGGACCGACGGGGTACGCACGCCACCGGCAAGGTTGGATCAATCCATGAGCTTGCATCCGATCGATTCAGCGCTGCAACTATTGACCGAACACGACACGCCGGATACGCGCCTGGCGGTCATCTTCTCGTTCTACTCACAGGAGACCTCAAGGGCGCTGGCCGACCCACCCACGCCTCGGCAGCGCCAGGACGTGCACGAGTGGCTGGTGTCTATGCGTGGAACCTTGAAAGCCGCGTACCTTCCTGACTTTCGTGTCGAATGGCCGACACGTCGCCCTGTGGCAGCACTTTCACCCAGGTCGAAGATGAGCTCGATAGCGCAACTTCCATGCAACGCATGCGAACCGGTGCCGGATGCCGTGATCCAGCACTGGCCGATCCAGGTGGAGCCCTGGTCCGCACAAACTGACCACGCCCGCAACGCCGAGCTCAAGGTGGCAGTAACCGCCATGCTGAAGGAATTCTCTCGCGGCCGGCAACCGACCGTCGACAGTCCGATGTGTATTTCGGTCACCTCACTTGTGCCTCGTGGCAGCCGCCGAAAGGATGCCGACAATCTGCTGAAGGGCCTGCTCGACAGCCTCGCCACCGTGATCTATCAGAACGACGGCCAGATTCAGTGTTTGACCAGCCGTCGCGTCGAGTACGCCGGGAGCATAGGCATGTACAAGGTTCGCGCCCAAGAGGTCTACCAGTGGGACGCTGACACCATCTGGGACGACCCCAGCGAACCAACGGTAATGTCCGGTCGACGCGTGGCCCCCTGAGTTCTTTCTGTGCTTCGGGGGATGATTGGTGCCCGTCACCGTGGTTCTGAGTTTGAGGACTCATCCCCGTCGCCAATCCCTCGTACTCGCCGCACGCATCCATCGACAAAGGGCCGGTAACGGATGGGACAATTCCCGGCTCATCCCAATCGGGGGTGTAGGAGTTGGGGTCTGAATCCGCCGGTCTCGAG
>NZ_JASHKS010000049.1:0-29254 GCF_030056835.1 Rhodococcus sp. IEGM 1372
CCCACAACAGTCGGAATCAACAACAACCGACTCCAGACAGCTTGACATTGAGCGGTCAGAGGTACCGAGCGAACCGGGATCAGTAGTGTCGATCGAATGCACAGTGAATCGCAGCGATCGAAGGTCGAGCCGTTCCATGTGATGGATGTGTTCGCCGCCGCGGCCGAGCGGGCCCGTACTCATGGCGACGTGCTCTCTCTTGCTGCAGGTCAACCCTCCACCCGAGCGCCCGAGCCGGTGTTGCGCGCTACCCGCGAGGCTCTGGACTCGCATCTGCTGGGGTACACCGAGACGCTGGGGATTCTGCCGCTGCGTCGCGCTATCGCCGAGCACCACAGCGCGCGGTACGGCATCACCGTCGACGCCGCGGACGTGGTGATCACCACCGGCTCGTCGGGCGCGTTCACGTTGCTGTTCCTCGCAGCGTTCGACGCGGGAGATACCGTCGTGATGGCGAGGCCAGGCTATCCGGCGTATCGAAACACGTTGGCGGCGTTGGGCTGCCGCGTCGTCGAGCTCGACTGTGTGGAAGAGACACGGTTTCAACCGACCGTCGCGATGCTCGAGGAACTGCCCGAGCCGCCCGCGGGTCTGATCATCGCGAGCCCCGCCAACCCCACCGGCACGATCATCGACGCCGACGAGCTCGCGGCAATCGCGCGCTGGTGCGACGAGCACGGAACTCTGCTGATCTCGGACGAGATCTACCACGGCATCGCCTACGGGGACGCGCGCACGTCGAGCGCATGGGAGACATCGAAAGAATCCGTCGCGATCGGATCGGTGTCGAAGTACTTCTCGATGACCGGGTGGCGACTCGGTTGGATGCTGCTGCCGACCCGATTACGCAGGGCCGTCGAACGATTGGCGTCGAACATGACGGTGTGCCCACCCGCGATCTCTCAGGTTGCCGCGATCGCGGCGTTCACCGAGGAGTCCCGCATCGAGTTGGATTCACACGTCGAGCGCTACGCCGTCAACCGCCGAATTCTGCTCGACGGTCTGCCGGCCATGGGCATCACCGATCTCGCACCGGCCGACGGTGCCTTCTACGTGTACGCCGACATCGCGCATCTGACCGAGAATTCGCGGAGTTGGTGCGCGCGAGTGCTGTCCGAGACCGGCGTCGCACTGGCACCGGGTGTCGACTTCGACACCGTGCGCGGCAATCACACGGTGCGATTCTCGTTCGCAGGCACCACGTCCGACGTCGCCGAGGCGTTGGAGCGACTTCGTCGCATGTGAGCGTTTCCTCGTAGCAGGCTACGAAGTTTCGTTCACGTGCGGCGCAGCCGCTCCAGTACCTCGGCGATATCGGCGGCGTCGACGTCGCGGTGGGTCACGAAGCGCACCTTGCCCGCGACGGTCACCGCGGCGATCCCCAACTCGGCCAGCTCGAGGACCGTCGTCGCCGGGTCGGGAACAGTGGCGAGGACGATGTTCGTCTCCGGCTCCGCCACCTCCCAGCCTCGCTCGCGCAGCCCGGAAGCGAGGGTGGACGCGTTGGCGTGGTCCTCGGCGAGATCACCGATGCGGCCCAATGCGACGAGACCGGCAGCGGCCAGCACGCCACCCTGACGGACGCCGCCGCCCAACATCTTTCGGACGCGTCGTGCCTCGTGGATACGTTCGGAATCCGAGACGAGCATCGAGCCGACCGGTGCGCCGAGGCCCTTGCTCAGGCACACCTGCACCGTGTCGGCACCGGCAGCGAGCGACACGATCGGAACATCGAGGGCGACAGCGGCATTCCACAGGCGCGCGCCGTCCAGGTGGACCTTCAGCCCGCAATCACGGCCGGCGGCAACGAGTTCCGCCCATTCGTCAGGGCCGATCACGGTCCCGCCAGCGAAGTTGTGGGTGTTCTCGAGCGACAGCAGCGTCGTCCGTAGCGAGAAATACGGTCCGGCACCGCCCGCTTTCGCACGCACCGTCGACGCGAGAGGGCGGCCGGGGCCAGCGTCGTGGGGGAGGGCGTCGGGCATCCCGCCTGCCAACCATGCGGCAGTACCGAGCTCGGACCCCAGCACGTGCGCGTGCTCCGGTGCCAGGAAGCGATCGCCGCGCTGCAGATGCAGCATCAGCGCGATGATGTTGCCCATCGACCCCGACGGAACCCACAGTGCCGACTCGAACCCGAGCAGACCTGCCACCGCTTCTTCCAGCGCTGCCATCGTCGGATCGTGATCGAGGACGTCGTCGCCCACTTCGGCGTCGGCCATGGCTTTTCGCATGACCGAATCGGGTCGGGTGATGGTGTCGGAGCGAAGGTCGATCGTTCGATGTGCCACGAGCAACGACAATTCCATAGCGCGAAAGCAGTCCGACGAACGGCCTCGAGCTGGCACGATGACTTGAATGTCCGCAGGTCCGACCGAGTCGCAGCACAAGGTGTCGGGTGCGACTCCGAAGGGGGTGCGCCGCCGGCAGGCACTGGCGTCTGCGGCCGCGGACCTTCTCGTCGAGGGCGGCTTCGACGCGGTGCGGCACCGATCGGTGGCCGCGCGAGCCGGGCTTCCTCTCGCGTCGACCACCTACTATTTCGAGTCTCTCGGGGACCTGGTGGCCGCGGCGGTCGACGTCGTCGGAACCCGTGAGATCGACGTCA
Organism: Rhodococcus sp. IEGM 1372; assembly: GCF_030056835.1. Lineage (NCBI taxonomy): Bacteria > Bacillati > Actinomycetota > Actinomycetes > Mycobacteriales > Nocardiaceae > Rhodococcus > Rhodococcus sp. IEGM 1372. The sequence continues at coordinate 2,609 of NZ_JASHKS010000049.1, forward strand.
TGCGCGGCCGCATCGAGGACGAGGGCAAGTGCTCGAACGAAATGGAGTCGACGGTAGATCTTATCGTCGATCTGCTCATCGGGCCGCAGGACGGGCACGAGCAGCTGATCGCACGGTACGAACGCTTCATCGCCTCGGCCCGGCATCCCGAACTACGAGAAGTGCAGCTGCGGCTGCGCGCCCAGATCGACGACCTGCTCACCGACGTGCTGCGCAGATCGGGCCGAACCGTGCAGGAAGAGCAGCTACGACGACTCGTGGCAGTGGTCGACGGAGCCGTCGTCGGAGCGCTCAGCGAAGTGGACCCCGACCCCCGTCACATGGCAAGAAGCATGCTGCTGGCCGTCATCGACATCATGGCACCGGCGGAACAGGTGCAAGCCGATTGACTGCTAGCCGGTCTCGCCGAAGTCTGCGTCGTTGATCGGTGGCACCTCGCACACGCCGTCCTCGCAGACGGGGCCGTCGTCGCCGAAAATCTCCAAAGGACCGCTCATGACCCGGCAGCGGCTTTCTGCAGCACGTCGACGAACACCGACGGTTCTTGTGCGCCGGACACACCGAGCCGTCCGTCGATCACGAAGAACGGCACACCGCTGATCCCGTAGGCGATGGCCTGCTCCTTGTCCGCGTGCACTGCCGGCAGGAACTCCTCGGACTCGAGCGCCCGGGCCGCCTCGTCACGGTCGAGGCCGATCTCCGCGGCCAGGTCGGCGAGGTCATCGGTGCGGCCGACGTGGCGGCCCTCCTCGAAGTAGGCCGCCAGGAGCCGTTCCTTCATCTCGACCTGCTTGCCCTTCGACTTGGCGAAGTGCAGGAGCTCGTGCGCTTTGACGGTGTTGGTGTGCTGCACGGCGTCGAAGTCGTAGGTGAGCCCCTCGCCTGCGGCCAGCTCGGTCATCTGCGCCAACATCTGCGTGACCTGGGCGGCCGGCATACCTTTGTGAGAGACGAGAAAGTCGACCTCGCTGCCGTCGAATTCGACCGGTGTGTCGGGTGCCAGCTCGAACGAGTGGAACTCCACCTCGAGCGCCCCGCCCCCGGCGGTGAACTCCGCAGCGCCTGCCTCGAAACGACGCTTGCCGACGAAGCACCACGGGCACGCGATATCGGACCAGATGTCGACCTTCACTGTTCGGCTCACGACGGCTCCAACATCGGAGCGCGCGTCGGTTATTCCACGCGGCGCCGTAGCCGCCGGCACCACGAAAAGGGCGGCTTGTGCGATCGCGGGAGGCCGGTACTGCAGTCCTTTTCCGAAACAGTGCAGTCGTCTTCCGAGACCGACAACTGCGCCACGTAAGCTGGACGCTCGTGAGCATCCCGAATGTCCTGGCCACCCGTTACGCGAGTCCCGAACTGGTGGAGCTGTGGTCGCCGGAGCACAAGATCGCCCTCGAACGCCAACTGTGGATCGCTGTGTTGCGCGCGCAGTCCTCCCTCGGAGTCGACGTCCCCAACGCTGCCATCGCGGACTACGAAGCCGTCGTCGATCAGGTGGATCTCGCGTCGATCGCCGAGCGTGAGCGCGTCACCCGGCACGACGTCAAGGCCCGCATCGAGGAATTCAACGCCCTCGCCGGCCACGAGCACATCCACAAGGGGCTCACCAGCCGCGACCTCACCGAGAACGTCGAGCAGCTGCAGATTCTGCGCTCCCTCGAGCACGTCCACGCGCACGGCGTCGCCGTCGCGAAGAGGCTGGCCGAGCGCGCTGCCGAGTACTCCTCGCTGGTGATGGCCGGTCGCAGTCACAATGTCGCAGCTCAGGCGACCACTCTGGGTAAGCGTTTCGCGTCGGCCGCCGACGAGCTGCTGTTGGCCCTGTCCCGGGTGCAGGAACTGATCGCGCGCTACCCGTTGCGCGGCATCAAGGGCCCGATGGGTACCTCGCAGGACATGCTCGACCTGTTCGGCGGCGACTCCGCCAAGCTCGTCGCGCTCGAGCGCATCGTCGCCGATCACCTCGGTTTCCGGCACACGATGACGAGCGTCGGCCAGGTCTATCCCCGTTCGCTCGACCACGAGGTCGTCTCCGCGCTGGTCCAGATCGGTGCCGGACCGTCCTCGTTCGCCCACACCGTTCGCCTGATGGCAGGCCACGAACTCGTCACCGAAGGCTTCCAGGCGGGCCAGGTGGGCTCGTCGGCAATGCCGCACAAGATGAACACTCGTTCGTGCGAGCGCGTCAACGGCCTGCAGGTGGTGCTGCGCGGCTACGGCTCGATGGCCGCCGAGCTCGCCGGTGCACAGTGGAACGAGGGCGACGTCTTCTGTTCCGTGGTGCGCCGTGTCGCGCTGCCCGACGCCTTCTTCGCCATCGACGGTCTCATCGAGACCTTCCTGACGGTGCTCGACGAGTTCGGTGCGTACCCGGCCGTCATCGCCAAGGAACTCGACCGCTACCTGCCGTTCCTTGCAACGACCAAGGTGCTCATGGCCGCCGTGCGCGCAGGCGTCGGACGCGAGACGGCGCACGAGGCGATCAAGGAACACGCCGTCGCGGTTGCGCTGGCGATGCGTGAGCAGGGACTGGAACCGGACCTGCTCGACCGTCTGGCCGCCGACGATCGGCTGCCACTCGACCGCGCTGCCCTCGATGCTGCACTGGCCGACAAGACGGCATTCGTCGGTGCCGCCGACGCTCAGGTCAGTGCGGTCGTCTCGGCAGTGGAGCGTCTGATCGCGAAGTTCCCCGCCGGGGCGTCGTACAGCCCGTCGCCGATTCTGTAGTCAGGAGAGGACACCGGGAAGGTCGGCCACGGAGTCGATCACGTGGTCGGGTTCCATCGCGAATTCGTCGGTGATGCGTCGGTCGAGCACGTCCTGACGGAACTTCCCGGTGCGAACGAGCACGCCGGTCATCCCGACGACCTGGGCGGCGAGGACGTCGTTGTCGAGGTCGTCGCCGACCATGACGACGTCGTCGGGGTCGACCCCCATCCGCTCGGACGCCGTGCGGAATCCCAGCGGAGCGGGCTTACCGATGGCCTTCGCGGTATGTCCTGACGCCTGTTCCATACCTCCGAGGTACATGCCGGTGTCGATGCGCAGTCCGGCTCCGGTGCTCCACATCAACGAACGGTGCATCGCGACCACGGGAATGCCCCGGCACAGCCAGTCGTAGACGCGGCTGAGCCGCTCGTGGGTGAACTCCGGGCCTGCCCCACCGACGACGACGACATCGGGATCCTCGGACGTCTCGTCGACGAACTCGATTCCCGGCATGTCGCCTGCGATCTCACCGTTGTTGATCAGGACCACCCGCGCGTCCGGATAGTTCTCACGCAGATGATCCGCGGTGAGCGACGCGGCCGTGACGATCTCGTCCGAATGCACGTCGAGTCCCACCTCGCGCAGCGCCGTAGCGATCTGTCCACGGGTTTTGGACGTCGTATTCGTCAGGAAGGCGCGAGCAATGTCCTTGCTGTCCAGGTACTTCAGAGTCTCTGCTGCCCCTGGCACCGCCTGCCACGACGTGACGAGAACGCCGTCGATGTCGAAGAGAACCCCGCCGATGCTCATCGGCAAACAGTAGTCGGGTTACCGAACGCCTGCAGCCTCAACCATGTTGCCCACGTAGCGTCGGCAGCGCCCGGTACAGGTAGGGCTCGTTCGGTGATGTCGGAACATCGACGGACCGCACCTATGGCGATGACGTGAGGGACCTTCTGCCCTGTTTCTTCGACTGTGTAGTCACGACAATTGGATTGTGACCTACTGCGACGCTGAGAGCTGACGTCGTGACGGAGACGTCGGACCGCGGCAGAGACGGATGGGGCTCGGCTATGTTCGCCGCTCGAGGCGAACTGGTCCGAAACTGGACCGGCCGTGGATTCGAATCCGATCCGACTTCGGGATCCGTCGTCGACTCGACCGGTAGTAGTCGCTCGTTGCGGCAAATCCGTTCCAGTAGTGCGCGATCGGAGAAACAGTCGTGAGCTGGACGGACGTCGAGCCCTTCCTGGTGGCGCTCGCCATCGGGCTGCTGCTCGGGTTCGAGCGTGAACGTAGCCATATCCGCACGCTCCCGGCCGGGTCGCGTTCATTCGCACTGCTGTCTCTTGCCGGAGCCGTCGCCGCCAGCTTCGACAACTGGGCAGTCTCGGCAGGCATCGTCGTCGTCGGGCTGCTCATGGCGCTTGCCTATCTCCGCACCAGCGAGCAGGACCCGGGGACCACTACCGAGATTGCCGCGCTGGTGGCCTATCTGCTCGGCGCGCTCGCCTATACCGACCCGTCGGTGGCCGTAGCCCTTTCCGTGATCGTGGCCGGACTGCTGGCGTCGAAGTCTCGCATTCATCGCTTCGCCCGTCAGATGGTCAGCGAGATCGAACTCGAAGACGCCATCAAGTTCCTCGTGGCGGCGTTTGTCATCCTGCCGTTGTTACCCGATCGCGGAATCGGACCCTACGGCGTGCTCAACCCGGCCAAGGTGTGGCTCCTCGTCGTTCTGCTCACCGGTATCGGATGGATCGGATACATCGGCGTCCGTACGCTTGGGCCCCAGCGTGGTCTGCTCGTCACGGGTCTGGCCGGCGGATTCGTATCCGCAAGTGCGACAACTGCGTCGATGGGCCGGCTGAGCCGGACAGCCGATGAGATACGGGCACCGCTCGCCGGGGCGCTCGTTGCCAGCCTTGCCACTTTCATACAGTTGCTCGTCGTCATCGGGTTCGTCGAGCCGGAGGTGCTTCGACGACTGTGGCCCCCGGTGGTGGTGGGAGCCATGGTGCTCGTTGTAGTCGCTGCCGTCGTCTACCGCGGTGCCGCAGTGGCTCCACGAGACGCCGAGGTGACGAGCGCAGGCGTCGAGCCGCACACCTCGGCGCGGCCGTTTTCGTTGCGGCCGGCACTCGTCTTGGCTGCTGTTCTCGTCTTCGCCCTGTTTGTCGGCCGATGGGGTGCTGACGTTCTCGGTTCGCGAGGAGCGGTGCTCGCCGCAGCTGCGGCGGGTCTCGCCGATGCTCACGCCGGTGCTCTCGGTGCTGCGAGCCTTGCTGCGAAAGGCACGATCACGGTCGACAGCGCGCTGCAAGCAATCGCCGCTGCGCTCGGAACGAACCTACTGGTCAAGAGTGTGCTGGCCTTCACTTCAGGTGGGCGTCGCTTCGGTCTTGGGTTTCTTGCGGGCATGGCTGTGCCGACGGTCGTCTTCGCCGTCGCGATGACCATCGTGGTGACGGTGGGGTGAACTGCGGCGGACCTTAGAGTTTTGACTGTGAACCCTTATACGATTTTCGCCGAGATCATTGCCGGGACGGCCGAGGCTTCTCGCGTCCACGAGGACGAGACAGCGATTGCGTTCATGGACATCAGGCCGCTCACCAGCGGACATGTGTTGGTGGTGCCCAAGGAGCAGTATCGGACGCTGGCGGAGTTGCCGCCGGAGATCGGCGCGCACCTGTTCGTGGTGGGGCAGAAGGTGGCTGCCGCTCTGCGTGCGGGCAATCCGCGTGTCGCCGGCGTCAACCTGTTCCTCGCCGACGGCACGGTCGCCGGTCAGGAAATCTTCCACGTGCATCTGCACGTCATCCCACGCATGATCGGTGACGGATTCGGTTTGCGGGCTCGGCCGTCGTCGCCGCCGCGATCGGAACTGGACCGGCAGGCTGCGGAGATCGCGGCCTTGCTGAGCTGAGCTCTCGCCCTGCTCGAATTGCTGCCCGTGTGTGGTGTTTTCGGAGCCGTTGTGTACCCAGCCTAGTTAGGTTAGCGTTGCCTTCCGCAAGGCGCGAGTCGATGCCTGTGGCACGACATTGCGCGCGATACCCGGTCACGGACCGAATCACCCTCAGGAGCGCACACGATGAACCTTGTCGAAGACACGGAGGCGGTCGAGCCGGTTCGGGGAACACTGGATCGGATGTCGGGGGCGGGCCGTCGATGACCTCGCACAACGATCTTTCCGACGGCACCTACGACATCGTCGGGGTCGGCTTCGGGCCCTCGAATCTGGGCCTGGCCATCGCGATCGAGGAGCACAATCGAATGTGCTCGCCGGCAGAGCGATTGACGGCCTGCTTCGTCGAATCCAAGGACGAGTTCGCCTGGCACCCCGGCATGCTGTTGCCGGGGACGTCCATGCAGATCTCGTTCCTCAAAGACCTGGCGACCCAACGCAATGCCAGCAGTGAGTACAGCTTCGTGGCGTATCTGTCGGAACAGGGTCGGCTCAATCACTTCATCAATCTGCAGACGTTCTTCCCGAGCCGGCTCGAGTTCCACGACTACCTGGCTTGGGCCGCAGGCAAAGTCGACGCGACCGTGCACTACGGCACCCGGGCGCTGGACGTCGTCGACACCGGCGACGGCTACGGCGTCCGCACCGAGGGGCGGCGCACCGGGACCGTGCGAGGACGCAACATCGTGCTCGCCGGAGGGCTGACCGCCACCCTGCCCGACGGGGTCACGGCGTCGGCGCGACAGTTCCACAACCACGATCTTCTCGGCGAGCTCGATCGGTTGCCGTCGCGGACGCAGCGCACCTTCGTCGTGGTCGGTGCCGGGCAGAGTGCCGCCGAGGTGGTGGACTACCTGCACTCGACGTACAGCGACGCGTCGGTGCACGCAGTGTTGCGCAAGTACGGATACAGCCCGGCCGACGACAGCCCCTACGCCAATCGCATCTTCGATCCGACGGCCGTCGACGACTTCTATTCGTCGTCGCACACACTGCGCGAGCAACTGCTGCACTATCACCGCGGCACCAACTACTCCGCTGTCGACCTGCCGTTGATCGAGGAGTTGTACGCACGCGAGTACTCCGAGCGAGTCAGCGGGAAGCGCCGGTTGTTCGTGCACGGAGCGTCCCGGTTGATCGGAGCCACCGAGGAGCCGTCGGGCGTTCGTGTCTCGGTCGAGCACGGCCCGACGGGGCTGGCCGAGGACATACTGTGCGACGCTGTCGTCTATGCCACCGGCTTCACGTCCCTCGATCTACCCGAGATCCTCGGTCCGCTGTTCGACGACGTCGAATACGACTCCCGCGGGCCTCGCGTGACGCGTGACTACCGACTCGTGACGCGTGAACCGAGTGCGGGTTCGATCTACCTGCAGGGCGGCACCGAGCACACGCATGGCCTGACCTCGTCGTTGCTGTCCAACATCGCTGTCCGCAGCGGTGAGATCGTGAAGTCCGCTGTGGGCGCGAGGGTGCGATCGGTGGTGTGAATCGGGTGAGGACGAGCGTGGGCGACGAGCCGGAACAGCGAAGCGTTCCGGCCGAAGTCGGTGGTCTCGCTCGCACCGATGCCCGTCGGGCCGCGGGGTTGTTCTTCGTCACCGGTGTGCTGGCGGCGCTGTGCCTGATGAGCATCTCGGTGGGAACCGAGTACATCCCGATCGGCGAGGTGTGGCACGGTCTGTTCTTCGGCGACGGATCCACCGAATCGGTGATCGTTCGTGAACTGCGGCTTCCGCGTACCGTTCTGGGGTTGCTCGTGGGAATCGCTCTCGGGGTGGCCGGTGCGCTGATTCAGGCGATGACGCGAAATCCGCTGGCCGACCCGGGAATCCTCGGCGTCAACGCCGGGGCGGCGTTCTTCGTTGCGATCGCCGTCGGCGTGCTCGGTGTCACCGGCATCGGGTCCTACATCTGGTTCGCGTTCGCCGGCGCGGTGGTCGCCACGATTGCGGTGTACGCGCTGGGGGCGATGGGGCGAGCGGGAGCCACTCCGATTCGGTTGACGCTGTCCGGAATTGCGCTCGGAGCTGTACTGGGCGGCATCACCTCGGGCATGCTGCTGCTCGATCCGGATGCGTTCGACAGGATGAGGTTCTGGGGAGCCGGGTCGTTGGCCGGTCGAGGTATGGACATCGCGTCCGAAATCGCCCCGTTCATCGCGCTCGGAGTTTTCCTGTCCGCCCTGATCGCTCGTCCTCTCAATGCGATCGCGCTCGGCGACGATCTGGCCCAGTCGTTGGGGGCGAACGTGATTCGTACGCGAATCATCGGCGTCGTCGCAGTCACCCTGCTCGCCGGCGCCGCGACGGCCGCGGCCGGGCCCATCGGATTCGTCGGACTGATGATTCCGCACATGGTGCGGTGGTTCGTCGGACCGGACCAACGATGGATTCTGGTCTACACGGTGGTCGCGGCACCGGGTTTGCTGTTGCTCTCGGATGTGGTCGGACGCGTCGTGCTCAGGCCGGGGGAACTGCAGGTCGGCATCGTGACCGCGTTCGTCGGCGCACCGGTGCTGATCCTGCTGGTTCGCCGGAAGAAGGCGAGCGGACTGTGACCCGTGAACAACGCGGCGGAGACATCGATTTCGGCCGAACGCTGTGGGTCGTGCGAGTGCGGGATCGAGTGGACGGCCGCATCGACATTCGAACGGTCGGCGTCTGCGCGGCCTTGCTGCTCGTGACGGTGGTGGTCTCCGTCGTCGCGGTCGGTACCGGCGACTTCTACATTCCGCCGAACGAGGTGCTCGCCGCGGTGTTCGGCGACGCGCCACGCCTCACCGAGATCGTGGTGATGGAGTGGCGGTTTCCCCGAGTGGCGCTGGCTTTCCTGTTCGGAGCCGCCCTCGGCGTATCGGGCGCGGTCTTTCAATCCTTGACGCGAAATCCGTTGGGCAGCCCGGACATCATCGGATTCGCCACCGGTTCCTACACCGGCGCGCTCGTCGTCATCCTCGCTCTCGGTGGTGGCTACTACCGGACCGGAGCGGGCGCGCTCGTCGGCGGACTCGCGACGGCGGCGGTGGTCTACCTGCTCGCGTACCGGCGCGGGGTGCAGGGCTTTCGGCTGATCATCGTCGGGATCGCCGTCAGTGCCGTCCTGGCCTCGGTCAACACCTGGCTCGTGATCAGGGCCGACCTCGACGACGCGATCGCGGCCGCAGTCTGGGGTGCGGGCACCCTCAACGGGCTGGGGTGGTCTCAGGTGGGACCCGTACTGGCAGTGTCGATCGTCATCGCGTCGTGCCTGGCGGTGCTCTCGCGTCGGCTGCCGATGTTGGAGATGGGGGACGATGCGGCGAGGGCGCTCGGTGTGCGCGCCGAGCCGACCCGTCTGATGCTGGTGTTCCTCGGAGTTGCGCTGATCGCGATGGTCACCGCGGCCGCGGGGCCCATCTCGTTCATCGCGCTCGCCGCTCCGCAGTTGGCGCGCCGCCTCACCGGCACCTCGTCAGTGGCGATGGTGCCTGCCGCGTGCATGGGAGCGCTGCTGCTGGTCGTCAGCGACGTTGTTGCACAGCGCGTCTTCGCTCCCACGCAGCTCCCGGTGGGTGTGGTGACCGTATCGGTCGGCGGCGCATACTTCGTGTGGTTGCTGGCGCGGGAAGGCAGGAAGCAGTGACGAAGCCTCGGTTGCACACCGACGACATCACGGTCGGATACGACAAGAGCGTGGTCAGCGAGAACCTGACCGTCGAGATTCCCGACGGCAAGTTCACCGTCATCGTCGGACCGAACGCCTGCGGCAAATCGACTCTGCTGCGGGCACTCTCGCGGCTGCTGAAGCCCTCTCGTGGAACCGTTCTGCTGGACGGGAAGGCGATTTCGACGTATCCGGCGAAAGAAGTTGCCCGACGCCTCGGCCTGCTGCCGCAGACCTCCGTCGCACCCGACGGTATTTCGGTGGCCGATCTGGTTGCGCGGGGTCGCTATCCGCATCAGAAGCTGATCCGGCAGTGGTCGACCGCAGACGAGGCCGCGGTGATCGAGGCCATGAACTCGACCGGAGTGACGTCACTGTCCGCTCGTCCGGTGGACGAACTTTCCGGCGGTCAGCAGCAACGCGTCTGGGTGGCAATGGTTCTCGCGCAGCAGACGCCGCTGCTGTTGTTGGACGAGCCGACGACCTTCCTCGACATCGCCCACCAGATCGAGCTTCTCGACTTGTTGGCCACTTTGAACCGCGAGAACGGTCGCACTCTGGTCGCAGTGCTGCACGACCTCAATCACGCCTGCCGGTACGCCGACCACATCATCGCGATGAAGGACGGCGCAGTGGTCACCGAGGGTGCGCCCGCCGACGTCGTCACCGCCGAGCTGGTGGAGGCGGTCTTCGGGCTGCCGTGCCGCATCATCGACGATCCGGAATCGCACACACCGTTGGTGATTCCCAAGGCGGGTGGTCGCAGGCTAGGCAAGGCTTAGTTTAGAATCGAGGAGGAATGGCTGCCGAGTCGGCCTGCGGGTTCTCTCGAGAGCCACGTCGAGATATGTATCGAGGGCGAAGATGAACGAACAACCGCGTGGTTACTACTACGCCGACGTCGTTGCAGTGGAACGTCTCACGGTGCACATGGTGCGCGTGACGTTCGGCGGCGAGCACGTCGCCGGCTACCGCACGCTCGGTGTGCCCGACGAATGCGTCGGAGTCTATTTCCCCAGGGCAGGCGAGGCGATCCCGCCGCCGATGACCGAGGTCGACGGGTTCTGGTGGTTCCACGGTCTCGACGACGCCCCCGAAGGGCGCAACTACACCATCCGCCGTCTCGATCCGGAGCGCGGTGAGCTGACCATCGACTTCTTCGCCCACGAGGGTGGTGTCGCATCCACCTGGGCGCAGCAGGCCGTCCCGGGGCAGACGGTGCTGTTCACCCGGCCGCGATCCTGGTATTCACCGCCTGCCGACGTCGAATGGCTGCTGCTGGTCGCGGACATGACCGGGCTGCCCGCACTCGGCCGACTCGTCGAGCAGTTGCCCGCCGGAATGCGGGCGCATGCGATCGTCGAGGTTCTCGAACGCGGCGACATCCAATCCTTCGAAACCCAGGCCGATGTCACGTTCGACTGGCGCATCGGATCCGGAAACGGCGACAGCGCAAGCGTTCTCGACGACGCGGCGTTGGCGTACCCGCTGCCCGAGGGACGCGGCTACGTGTGGTTCGCCGGCGAGGCGTCGTCCTCGCGTCGGGTGCGCAAGTACTTCCGCAAGGAATTGGGCTACGACATCGCGTACTTCGACATCATCGGGTACTGGCGAGCCGACTCCGAGAAGTGGCTCGAGAAATACAAGCAATACCAGGAGGAGGCGCTCGCGGTGTACAACGGCGTCATCGAGTCCGGCCGCTCCGAGCAGGAAGCCAGCGAGGCATTCGATGCGCTGCTCGAGCGGGTGGGGCTCTAACCTGCGTTGTCGAACTCGTAGTCCGGCAGCTCGAGTGTCGCCGCGTCGGGGCCGAGGAACTTGCTGCTCACGGCCTGTACCGGCTTCGATCCGGCCAGCCGCAGTGCGGTGCGGAATGCGGCGACCCCCACCGACGTCTTCGGATGAGCGACGCGAGGCACGCCGGGCGGTAGCTTCTGCGCCTGATCGACGAACGGACGCATACGCGTCTCGAAGGCCTCGAACCCGGCGCGATGATCACTCGCCCGCGCGAGCTCGCCGGCGAGAACGTACGCGCCGGTGACCGACAACGTGGTGCCCATGCCGCTCAACGGCGTTGCGCACCAAGCGGCATCGCCGAGCATGCCGATTCTGCCTTCGGACCAGCGCGGGGCCTTCACCTGCGCCAGATAGTCGACGTACAGCTCCGAGTCCGGTCCCAGCGAGTCCAGGATTCGGGGCACTTCCCAACCGGCGTCGGCGAACGTCGAACGCAGAGCGGTGATCACGCGTTCGGTGGACGCGCCCTCGTAGCCGCTGTCTTCGGACACCCAGGACAGGCTGAATCGTGTCGTGCCGAGGTTGTCCGGTCGTAGATTGACCACTCGGGATCCGGGAGCGTTGTACCAGCGCCACCAGCCGTCGTCGCTCGGTCCCTTCGGCAGTACGCCGTAGGCGGTGTACAGGCCGACCGGGGTGGTCTCGGCCTCGCCGGCGAACACCAGTTCTCTGCTGCTGGAACGTATTCCATCGGCGAAGAGAACGAGGTCGAACCTCTCCGCTGTGCCCGTCGCGAAGGTGACATCGACGCCGGCGGCATCCTGAGTCACCCCGACGACGCGATCGCCGTAGCGATACTCGGTCCGTGGGCCGGCGGATTCGACCAGAATCCGCGCGAACTCGCCGCGCAGAATTTCCAACTCCGCCGTCGGGCCGTCGTGGGATCCGTCGCCGGCCGGGAATGCCGCGATGGTGGCGTCGGCGTCGTCGACGAATCGGGTGCCCTTCTCGGTGGTGCCGTTCGCGAGGAGGGTCGCGTCCAGACCCATGCGCCGCAGCACCTCGCGGCCGGAGCCGCGGACGTCGATGTTCTGGCCACCCAGTCGCAGGTGCGGTGAGCGTTCGAGGACGGTGACCTCGAAGCCGGCTCGGTCCAGCCAGAACGCCACGGTGGGGCCGGCGATGCTGGCACCGGTGACGAGTACGCGAGAGGTCATGGAGTGGGAGTGCCCGGGCTTGTGACCGTTCAATCCCGGAGGGAAAGTAGCTGAGCCTCACCTTTGTGGTGTACTTTCATCGAATTGTCCGAATGACCCGTTTTCGTCAGGAGAACCGTGTTCACCGTTCGCCGTCTGGCGCTGCTCTCGTTCAGCGCAACCCTCGCCCTCGGTCTCGTCGCATGCAGCTCGGAAGGCTCCTCCGACGAAGGCACGTCCACCTCCGAGTCCGCCACCGCAGAGTCCTCACTCGTGGTGTACTCCGGCCGCGGCGAAGAGCTCGTCGACCCACTGATCGAGCGCATCGGTGGCGGTATCGAGGTCGACTACTCGGGCAACACCAACGCCCAGGCCGCCAAGATCCTCGAGGAAGGCGACGCCACCCCGGCCGACGTCTTCTACGGTCAGGACGCAGGCGCACTCGGTGCCCTCGACGAGGCCGGTGCTCTCGCGCCGCTGCCCGAGGACATCCTCTCCCTCGTTCCCGAGCAGTACCGCGGTGCCGACGGCACCTGGGTCGCCACCTCGGCGCGAGCCCGCGTGCTGGCCTACAACTCCGATTCGGTGCAGGCCGCAGACCTGCCCACCGGTATCGACGGACTGCTCGACCCGCGCTGGCGCGGACAGATCGGCTACGCACCGACCAACGCGTCGTTCCAGGCCTTCGTCACCGCCCTGCGCGTGCAGCGCGGCGAGGACGGTGCTCGCACCTGGCTCGAAGGCTTCGTCGCCAACGAGCCCGTCGCCTTCGAGGGCAACGGCCCGCTGCTGACCGCCGTCAACGACGGACAGGTGGCCACCGGCCTGCTCAACCACTACTACTGGTACCCCTTCAAGGAAGAGAACGGCGACGACGCCCCGGTCGAGCTGCACTACTTCGAGCCCGGTGACCCCGGTGCGCTGATCAACGTCGCCGGTGCCGGTGTGCTGGCTGCCTCGGACAACCAGGAAGCGGCATTCGATTTCGTGCGCGAGTTGCTCTCGGCCGAATCGCAGACGTACTTCGCGAACGAGACCGCCGAATACCCCGTCATCGACGGAGTCACCTCCGACTACGACCTGCCGCCGCTGTCCGAGCTGGGCTCGACCGATCTCGACCTCGGTCAGCTCTCGTCGCTCGAGGCCACGCAGACCCTCCTCACCGACGTCGGAATCATCTAGTCGGGTGCTCGCGTCTGCACTTCAGCCGCTTCGGCGGCGCCACTTCGGCGGTCGTCCCGTTCTCGGGACGACCGCGTTGTGCGTGGGAGCGCTGACGCTGACACCCCTGGTGTACCTGTTCGTTCGAGCGTTCGACGGCGGAACCGAGAAGGTGCTGCGACTGCTCCTGCGGCAGCGCACACTCGACCTCGCCATCCGTACGGCAACACTGACGATCACCGTGCTCCTCGCGTCGGTCGTGGTCGGGACGCTGCTGGCGTGGCTGACCGTCCGTACCGATCTACCGGGGCGACGCTTCTTCGCCATGGTCCTCGCAGCTCCACTCGCCATCCCGTCCTACGTCTCGGGGTACCTGTGGATCGCCGAATTCCCCTCGTTGGCAGGCTTTTCCGGTGCAGCTCTCGTGCTCACGTTGTCCTGCTTCCCGCTGGTGATGCTGCCGGTGTCCGCGGCGTTCGCCACCGCGGACCCCTCGTTGGCCGAGGTCTCGCGAACCCTCGGTCGAGGCGCAGTGCGCACGGCGCTGACCGTCGAGTGCCGTCGCGTCGTTCCGGCCGCGGCAGCGGGCGCACTGCTGGTTGCGCTGTACACCATCAGTGACTTCGGGGCGGTGGCTCTGATGCGATACGACGCCTTCACGCTCGGCATCTACAGTGCCTACCGCGGGGGACTCGATCGCACCGCGGCCGCTGTTCTCGGGCTGGTGCTCGTGGTGGGCGCGTTGGTGCTCACCCTCCTCGAACGGCGTGCCCGACGCGGTGCCACGGCGAGGGTGGGATCGGGAACCGACCGGATGGCCGAGCCTGTCGTCCTGGGCCGGTGGCGCGTGCCCGCTCTGGCCGTTGTCGTTGCTGCCCTCGGTGTTTCGGTGCTGGTACCGATTCTGGCCCTGGCGCGGTGGCTGAGTCGATCGCTGCGCTTCACCGTCGACTGGGTGGACGTGCTGGCCGTGACGGCCAAGACCGTTCAGTACTCCGCGACCGCCGCGGTGGTGGTGGCCGTGCTCGCGTTGCCGGTCGCGCTGTTCGCGGCCCGATCCACCTCGAGGGCCGCTCGCGGTGCCGAGTTGTCCACCTACATCGCGCACGGACTACCGGGAATCACCGTCGGACTCGCCACGGTCTTTCTCGGAATCCGGTTCCTGCCGTCGTTCTACCAGACGGCGGTTCTGCTGGTACTGGCGTACGTGGTGCTGTTCCTGCCGTTGGCCGTCGGCAGCACAAGAGCAGTCGTCGACGCCACTCCCGTTGTCCTCGAAGATGTTTCACGAACCCTCGGCGCGGGCCGGCTGCGTACCGATCTTCGCGTGACGATTCCGATCGCCTTGCCCGGCATCGCCGCCGGGGCCGCTCTGGTCTTTCTGACCGTCGCCAAGGAACTGCCTGCGACGTTGATGCTGCGCCCTCGGGGAGTCGACACGCTCGCGACCACGCTGTGGTCCACCACCGAGGCGTTCCGATACGGCGAAGCGGCTCCCTACGCCCTTGCCCTGATCCTGATCTCGGTGGTCCCGACGATCGTTCTGACACGAGCGTTGGGACGCACGACGCGGAAGCGAGTAGCACTGCCATGAGCATGGTGATTTCCGGTCTCGTCGCCTCGTACGGCAGTACGGAGGTGCTGCACGGTATCGATCTCGACCTCGGCGACGGCGAAATGCTTGCCGTCCTCGGCCCTTCCGGCTGCGGCAAGACGACCCTGTTGCGATCGATCGCGGGACTGCACCCCATCGACGCGGGCCGGATCACCTCCGACGGACGGGACATCTCGGTGGCGGGGCAGATTCAGGTGCCACCGGAGAAGCGGGGCATAGGCCTGATGCCACAGGAAGGTGGACTGTTTCCACACCTGACGGTACGAAGGAACATCGAATTCGGTTTGCGTGCAGGCTTTCTGCGACCCTACCTGTCCGGTCGCGACGAGCGCGCACGACGCGTCGACGAGATGCTCGAGCTCGTCGGACTACCCGATTCCGGTGGGGTGAAGCCCAGCGAACTCTCGGGCGGTCAGCAGCAGCGCATCGCATTGGCGCGTGCGCTGGCACCGGCTCCGTCGGTGGTGTTGATGGACGAGCCGTTCGCCGCGCTCGACGCTGGGCTGCGTACCTCCATTCGACAGGACGTACGAGAGTTGTTGCAGTCCAGCAAGACCGCGTCGATCCTCGTCACCCACGACCGGGCCGAGGCACTCGGAACAGCCGATCGGGTGGCCGTGCTGCTGGGTGGTCGCTGCGCCCAGATCGACACACCGCGGGAGGTGTACGAGCGGCCCGCTACACCCGCCGTCGCGCGGTTCGTGGGCGACGCCTACTTCGTCGACGCCGTAGCAAGGGGTGGCCACGTCGACACCGTCCTCGGCCGTCTCGAGTCCACCACCCGAGGAACGGGAAACGGGCAGGCGTTGCTCAGGCCCGAGCAATTGGTGGTCTCGGAACGCAAGGACGGCGCATTCGTCGTCGAACACGAGTTCTTCACCGGCCCCGAATCCTCGGTCACTCTGCGGCACTACGACACCGGGCTGCGGCTTCGGGCCATCGCCCGAACCGCCGACCGATTCGCTCCCGGTACCGCCGTCGAGGTTTCCGTGACGTCTCCGGTGCACTGGTTTCCGCGTCAGGTGAGTTGAGGGTTATCGCGTCGGTTCCTTCGCACGTTTGGGCATGAACAGTGCCGCGACGGCCATCACCGCTGCCGCCGCCAGGACGCCCAGAAAGACCGGATGGATGGCGTCGGACAGTTGTTCGGGGCTCGGGTCGTCGGAGATGCGTGAGTTGACGATGGCACCGAAGATTGCGACCCCGACTGCACTGCCGATGGAGCGGGCGAACATGTTGGTCGAGGTGGCGACGCCGCGCTCGGACCATTCGACGCTCGACTGGGCGGCGATGAGGGTGGGGCTGGCGATCAGGCCCATACCGAGGCCGATCACGAAGCACACCGCACCCACCTGCCACACCTGGGAACCGGCACCGAGGCCGGTGGCGAATGCCGCTCCGACGACCGCGATGGAGGCACCGATCAGTGCCGTGGTGCGGAAACCGAACCGGAGGTACACCCGCCCGGAGAGTGATGCCGCGATGGGCCAGCCGAGTGTGAGGGTCGACAGCGCGAAGCCGGCGACGATCGCGCCGGTGCCGAGCACGCCCTGCACGAACGTCGGAACGTAGGACGTCAGGCCGAGGATCAACGCACCGACGAGCAGCGAGATGAAACTGCTGACCACCAGGACTCGACGGGTGAACACCCACAGCGGCAGGATCGGCTCCTCGACTCTGGTCTGAACCACTGCGAAAGCGGCGAGCAAGGAGACTCCGGCGGCGAAGATGGCGATGCTGACGGGGGAGTTCCATGCCCAGGACTGGCCGCCCTCGAGCAGTCCCAGTAGCACCAGGGCTGCGCCCACCGTCAGCAGCACGGCACCGAGGTAGTCGATCTTGGGCTTGGTGCGTTCCACGGCTCCCTCGTCGAACTTGCGCCACAGCATTCCCGCGGCCAGCGCGCACAACGGAATGTTGACGAAGAAGATCCAGCGCCACGACAGATATTCGGAGAAAATTCCGCCGAGCGCGGGCCCGAGCACCGAGGACATGGCCCATACGCTGGCCAGGTAGCCCTGCACCTTGGCGCGCTCGGCCAGCGTGTAGATATCGCCGGCGATGGTGATGCCCATGGGCTGCACGGCGCCCGCGCCGAGACCCTGAACTGCTCGGAAGGCGATCAGGGCGGGCATGCTCCAGGCCAGGCCGCAGAGTATCGAGCCGAGCAGAAACACCGCGATGCCGAACAGCATGATCTTCTTGCGGCCGAACAGGTCGGCCAGTTTTCCGTACAGCGGCACCGATACTGCCTGTGCCAGAAGATAGATGGAGAACAGCCACGGAAACTGCGTGAAGCCGCCCAGGTCGTCGACGATGGACAGCACCGCCGTGGCGATGATGGTCGCGTCCAGGGCTACCAGCGACGTGCTGAGCATCAACGCAATCAGTATCGGCCCGCGTTCGGAGCGGAATCCGACTTCCGATGTCGTGTTGTTCGTTGCCACGGCTACCAGTCTGATGCCTGCCGACACCCCCGCCGCCACCGGCCCAGATAGTGTTGAACACCGTGCGACCATCACTGAGTAGCTACGAGCATCTGGCCGGCGGCAAGGTCCGCGATCTGTACACGATCGACGACGCGCATCTGTTGCTCGTCGCGAGCGACCGAATCTCGGCCTACGACCACATCCTCGACACCCCGATCCCGGACAAGGGACGCGTGTTGACGGCGATGAGCGTGTTCTTCTTCGAGGAGCTCGGCGGCGTCAATCATCTGGCGGGCGATCCGCTCGACGAACGCATCCCCGCCGAATTGGTCGGCCGCGCCCTGGTGGTGAAGAAGCTGAACATGGTTCCGATCGAATGCGTCGCGCGCGGGTACCTCACCGGTTCCGGGCTGGCGGATTACAACGCGACGGGAAAGGTGTGCGGCGTCGAACTTCCGCCGGGGCTCCTGGAATCCAGCAAGCTCAGCGAGGCGATCTTCACCCCCGCGTCCAAAGCGGAACTGGGCGACCACGACGAGAACATCACCTTCGACCAGGCCGTCGAGCAGGTCGGTGCCGAACTTGCGTTCAAGTTGCGTGAAGACACCATCGAGATCTACACGCGGGCAGCCAACTTCGCTCTGGAACGCGGAATCATCCTTGCGGACACGAAGTTCGAGTTCGGTACCGACGCCGACGGCAACCTCGTCCTCGCCGACGAGGTACTCACGCCCGATTCCTCGCGCTACTGGCCGGCCGATTCGTACGAGGAAGGTCGCGTTCAGCCCAGTTTCGACAAGCAGTTCGTTCGAGACTGGTTGACCGGCGAGTCCGGTTGGGATCGCAACTCCGACACTCCACCGCCACCGTTGCCGGACGACATCGTCGCCGCAACCCGCAGCCGCTACATCGAGGCCTACGAGCGCATCTCGGGCCTGAACTTCGACGATTGGGTCACGCCATGACGATCACCCCACCCATTGCCAAGAAGGTGCCACTCGAGCGCACCCATCACGGCGACACCTTCATCGACAACTACGAATGGTTGCGCGCCAAGGAAGATCCCGAGGTGATCGCCTACCTCGAAGCCGAGAACGCCTACACCGAGCAGCAGACCGCCGGCCTGGAATCGTTGCGGGGCAAGATCTTCGACGAGATCAAGTCGCGGACCCAGGAAACCGACCTGTCCGTGCCGACGCGTATGGGGCAGTGGTGGTACTACTCACGCACTGTCGAGGGGAAGTCGTACGGTCTCCAATGCCGTTGCCCCGTCGACTCTCCCGACGACTGGACACCGCCCACGCTGTCGTCCGACGTGGACGTTCCCGGTGAGCAGGTCCTGCTCGACGCGAATGTCGAAGCGGAGGGTCACGACTTCTTCTCCCTCGGCGCGTTCTCGATCAGCCTCGACGGCACGCTGCTGGCGTACTCGACCGATACCGAGGGCGACGAGCGCTACACGCTGCGCTTCAAGAACCTGGAGACCGGCGAGCTGCTCGCCGACACCATCGAGAACGTCGCGCCCGGGGCCACCTGGACTGCCGACGCCACGCACGTGTTCTACCTGACGGTCGACGAATCCTGGCGTCCCGACACCGTCTGGCGACACACCCTCGGCAAGTCCGGGGACGTCAAGGTCTTCCACGAACCCGACGAAAGCTACTGGGTGGGCTTCGGTTCCACCCGCAGCGAGAAGTACCTGATGATCTGGGTCGGCTCGAAGATCACCTCCGAATGCCTCGTGCTGGAGTCCGCCGATCCCGAGGGCGAGTTCCGCGTCGTACTGCCCCGCACGGACGGCGTCGAATACAGCATCGAACATGCCGTCGTGGCCGGTGAGGATCGATTCCTCATCACCCACAACGGCTCGGTCAACGGTTGGGGCACCGAGGGGGAGAATGCCGAGAACTTCCTGCTCGCCGAAGCTCCGGTCTCGGACCCACTCGATCAGCGCATTCTGGTTCCGCATCGAGACGACGTCCGCGTCGAGGACATCGACGCCTTCGCCGGCCACCTGATCTTCACGTACCGTCGAGAAGCCCTGACCCGCATGGCGATCTGGCCGCTGACCGATCAGGGATACGGCGAGTACCGCGAGCTCGAATTCGACGAGGAGCTCTACTCCGTCGGAGCCGGCTCCAACCCGGAATGGGATCAGCCGCTGCTGCGGATGGTCTACACCTCGTTCATCACCCCCGGCCAGGTCTACGACCTCGACATCGCCAGTGGTGAACTGCTGCTCCGCAAATCGCAGCCGGTTCTGGGCAAGTTCGACGCCGGTGACTACGTTCAGCACCGCGAGTGGGCCACCGCGCCGGACGGCACGCAGATTCCGCTGTCGGTCATCGCACGCAAGGACGTGCCCGAAGGCCCCGCACCGACGCTGCTCTACGGCTACGGATCGTACGAGGCCTCGATGGACCCGTCGTTCTCGGTGGCGCGGCTCTCGCTGCTCGACCGCGGCATCGTCTTCGTCGTCGCCCACGTACGCGGCGGCGGCGAGATGGGCAGGCACTGGTACGACAACGGCAAGACGCTGAAGAAGAAGAACACCTTCACCGACTTCATCGCTGCCGCAGAGCATCTCATCGACACCGGCCGCACCTCGCCGAAGCATCTCGTCGCCGACGGCGGCAGCGCGGGCGGATTGCTGATGGGTGCGGTGGCCAACCTCGCGCCGGAGCTGTTCAACGGCATTCTCGCCAACGTTCCGTTCGTCGATCCGCTCACCTCCATCCTGGATCCGTCGTTGCCGCTGACGGTCATCGAATGGGACGAATGGGGAAACCCGTTGGCCAGCAAGGAGGTGTACGACTACATGAAGTCGTACAGCCCCTACGAGAACGTCGAGGCCAAGGACTACCCGTCGATCCTGGCAATCACGTCCATCAACGACACCCGCGTTCTGTACGTCGAGCCAGCCAAATGGGTTGCTGCACTGCGAGCAACGAAGACGGGTGACTCGGACCTGCTGCTCAAGACCGAAATGAGCGCCGGCCACGGCGGCGTCAGCGGACGATACGAGAAGTGGAAAGAAGCGGCTTTCGAGTACGCGTGGATCGTCGACAGGACCGGCACCCACCTCGGTTCGAGTTGACTCGATTGGATTTGCCGTTTGAGTATGTCGCACAAACGGCAGATCGGTGTTCGCGTGGCACAGAGATGGCCGGTCCCGAAGGTCCGGCCATCTCTGGTTCCAGAATTTGCAACTTTGGGTAGCGCTTCTGCCGAACTAGTCTTGGAAGCCAGGGTCCATCCATAGCGTCCAAGCATCCTCGGGGCTGTCGGGGGAAAGTGTGTACCCGCATCCCCAACCGCTGGCCGTGATCCAGCCTTGCGGACCATATTTGGCAGTTCCGTCGTCCATGCATGCTTGCTTCGACGGGTAGTACCCCATCACGTAGCCGGATGCGGATGCGGGTGCCGCACCAATCAGAGCGGCGGCAGCACCGCACGCCATTGTGGTTGCGGCGACCGTTGTGAGGCGTCGGATGTTACGCATAGAATCCCTACTTTCGATTTATGTTTCGCAGCCTAACGAACTGAACGTTACTGGGCTCGCGGCGGCAAAGCAAGGGGATCGGTCGGTTTTTTCGATGATTTGACCGAGCGCTCCGTCGAGCGATAGACGAGAATCGTCACTTCGCTGATGTGGCTGTACCCAGTTGAGCAGGCGGCGTTCGATACGGTGTCTACCCGGTGTTGGGTAAGAACTCGGTGCGATCGGTGCAGGAGCTCATCAGCTTTGTATCGTTTGAGCAGTCATGGCAAGTCTCTACCTCCAGGTGTATCGCACCTGAGGTCGCCCGGCCTTACCGTATTCGGTGTGCCGGGCGACCAGGCCGTCGTCGGCGAGGCGCTCGAGGTAGCGCCATGCTGTCACTCGGGAGACTCCGACGACCTTTGCCGCCTCGGATGCGTTGAGTCCGTCGGCCGCTTCCTTGACGCTGGCGGTGATGCCGTCCATCGTCTGCGGGGCAATGCCTTTGGGTGTCGAGACGCGTTCGTCGGCCGTCCGTAGATGCGCCATGGCGCGGTCGATGTCGCGTTGACTCGACGCGTTCTCCCCGGCCGGCAATGCGGCGTGGAATTCGCGATAGCGCTCGAGTTTGTCGCGGAACGCAGCGAATGTGAAGGGCTTGAGCAGATACAGCACGATGCCGTGCGCCACTGCCGAACGCACCACCGACAGATCCCGCTCGGAGGTGATGGCGATGACGTCGGGACTCGGCCGCAGACCGCCGAGAGCAGCGGCCACGTCGATGCCGCTCGCGTCGGGCAGGCCGATGTCGAGCAACACCAGATCGACGGCCTCGGTACTGGCGAAGCGCATGGCCGAAGCGCCGGTATGCGCCACCCCGGCCACCTCGAAGCCCGGGGTGCGCTCGACGTACGTCTTGTGAGCCTCGGCGATCAGCGGTTCGTCGTCGACGATCAGTACCCGGATCACGAGGCGGCTCCCGGAATGGTCGCAACCAGGACCGACCCGTACGTCACTTCCGAGGTCAAGGTGCCGCGATGGCGACCGATCACCTGAGTCACCAGGGCGAGGCCGAGGCCGCGTGAGCCGGACTTGGTCGAGTAGCCGCGCCGCAGAGCGGCTTTGAGCGTCTCCGGTGGCATTCCGGGACCACTGTCTGCGACCCTGACGACGAGTTCACCGTCGGCGTCACGGACCGTCACTTCGACCCACGGCTGGTCGGATTCTTTCGAGGCATCGATGGCATTGTCTATCAGATTGCCTACCAGCGTGACCAATTCACGTGCAGTGAGCACGCCCTCGTGCTCCATTGCCGTGTCGTCGGTGATCGTCAGCTCCACACCCTGCTCGGCGGCCTGGCTGACCTTGCCCAGCAGCAGTGCAGCGAGTGCAGGTTCGCTGACCGCGTTCATCAGGCGATCGATGAGGGCCTGCGAGAGTTCCAGATCGGCCGTCGCGAACTCGACGGCCTCCTCGGGTCGGCCGAGTTCGACCATCGTGATGACGGTGTGCAGCCGGTTCGCCGACTCGTGAGCCTGCGAACGCAGCGACTCCGCGAAGCTGCGTACCGAGTCCAATTCACCCATCAAGGAACGCAATTCGGTCTGATCGCGAATCGTCAGCACATTGCCCAGGCGTCGGCCCTCCCACATCACCGGATCCTGGTTGACGACGAGGACGCGATCCTTCGTCAGATGCAATTCGCCGCGCACGATGCCGGTGTCCATCTGCTGCATCGACTCCGGCAACGACTCGAACGAGACCGGGCCCTCCGGTAGATCGAGGAGGCGTCGGGCCTCGTCGTTGACCAACTCGGCCTCGTCGCCGCGGCCGAACACCAACAAGCCTTCACCGATCGAGTGCAGCACCGCGTCGTGATGCTCGTACATCGTGCGCAGTTCCGCCGGTGCCATTCCCAGTGTCTGACGCCGGAGCCGTCGACTGAGCAATGTCGAACCAGCTGCGGCGACGACGAAGGCGGCGAGCACGACCCCGATGATGAGCGGAAGGCCCTGAAGAAACTGGTCGCTGATCTTCTGACGAGTGACGCCGGCAGAGACGAGGCCGACGAGCTCACCGTCCGAATCGGTGACCGGCGTGACGGATCGGATCGACGGCCCGAGAGAACCGACGTACGTCTCGGTGAACGTCTCGCCCTGCAATGCGCGATCGATGTTGCCGCTGAACGGTTTACCGATCAGGTCGACGGTGGTGTGCGTGAATCGGGTGCGATCCGGAGCCATGACGACGATGAAGTCGACGCCGGTGACCTGCCTGATCTTCTCGGTTTCCGGTTGCAGACGCGACGTCGGGTCGTCGGATTCGATCGCGATAGGCGTCGACGGTTCGTTGGCGATGCTCACCGCGATCGCCGTGACTTCGCGTCGGGTCGCGTCGTCGCTGTTGGACCGTTCGTTGAGCACCGTCAGGATGCCGCCGGCGAACACGACGACGCCGATGACGACGAGCTGCAACACCAAGACCTGGCCGGCGACGCTCAGCGGGCGCTTCGAGGACAACGCATTCCTTTCGTGCAATACATCGGACGTGAACGAAATGAACGTATAGGTGACTCCAGTCACGGCGTCGAGCAACATCATCTCTCAGCAGGGGTGATGCACCTCACTCCACTCCCCATAGTCACGAAGTCAGCAAGTTCGACTCTCGCTTCACCGGAACCCAGAAGGAACATTCATGACAACCATCGATGCGGAGCGGTTCGACAACCCGCCCACCGAGCCCAAGAAGAAGCGCGACAAGACTCACTGGCTCTACATCGCGGTGATCATCGCGGTGATCGCTGGTGTGATCGTCGGCCTGATCTGGAAGGACTTCGGGTCCGACCTGTCCATTCTCGGAACGCTGTTCATCAGTTTGATCAAGATGATGATCAGCCCGGTCATCTTCTGCACCATAGTGCTCGGCATCGGTTCGGTCCGCGCTGCAGCGAGCGTCGGTAGGGCCGGTGGTATCGCCCTGGCCTACTTCCTGGGTATGTCCACCATCGCCCTGGGAATCGGCATGGTCGTCGGCAACCTCATCAAACCCGGTGACGGCCTGAACATCTCTCCGAACGATGCGGGGCTGAAGCTGGCGGACACCGCGCACGAGGCCGGCGGCACCATGGACTTCATCGCCGGAATCATCCCTGACACCCTGGTGTCCGCGCTCACCGCAGGCAGCGTGCTGCAGACGCTGTTTGTTGCCATCCTGGTCGGGTTCGCATTGCAGGCCATGGGCAAGGGCGGCGAGGGCATTCTCAAGGGCATCGGCGCAGTACAGAAGCTCGTCTTCCGCATCCTGACCATGATTCTGTGGCTCGCCCCGATCGGTGCTTTCGGTGCCATCGCCGGTGTTGTCGGCAAGACCGGCTTCGACGCCGTCATCCAGCTCGGCACTCTGATGCTGGCCTTCTACATCACTTGCTTCATCTTTGTGTTCTTCTTCCTCGGCCTGATCCTCAAGTTCGTCACCGGATTCTCGATCTTCAAGCTGGTCAAGTACTTGGCTCGTGAGTACCTACTCATCGTCGCCACCAGCTCCTCCGAGTCGGCCCTGCCGCGTCTGATCGCCAAGATGGAGCACGTCGGAGTCGAGCGCACCACCGTCGGCATCGTCGTCCCCACCGGTTACTCGTTCAACCTCGACGGCACCGCGATCTACCTGACGATGGCCTCGATCTTCATCGCCGACGCCATGAACATGCCGCTCTCGATCGGCGAGCAGTTCTCGCTGCTGCTGTTCATGATCATCGCGTCGAAGGGCGCAGCCGGAGTCTCCGGAGCCGGCCTGGCCACGCTGGCCGGCGGTCTGTCCAGCCACCGCCCCGAGCTGCTCGACGGAGTCCAGCTGATCGTCGGAATCGACCGGTTCATGTCCGAAGCGCGCGCCGTTACCAACTTCTCCGGCAACGCGGTCGCCACCTTGTTGGTGGGAACCTGGACCAAGACCATCGACAAGGACCGGGTCAACACGGTGCTCGACGGCGGCCTCCCGTTCGACGAGGAGACCATGGTCGACGACCATCTCCCCGAGGACGACCGGCCCGCAGACAAGCAGGTCATCATCGAAAAGTCCGCCGCCAAGGCGTAAGACCTGCCGGGCGCCGCGCATCCCCCCGTCGCCCGGTTCGGAAGAACGCAAGTACGACCCCGCCACCAGCGGGGTCGTACTTGCTTTTGTACGTCGGTTCCATTCTGTCGGTACTCACAGGTAAGTTCAGGTGATGACTGAAGTTCAGAACATCGGCATCAACACGCTGGGTGGTGCGCCCACCTCGCTCGACGAGTACGCCGGAAGGGCCGTCCTCGTGGTCAATGTCGCCTCCAAGTGTGGACTGACCCCGCAGTACGAGAAGCTCGAGAAGCTCGCCAACGAATACTCGTCACGTGGTCTGTCGGTCGTCGGAGTGCCCTGCAACCAGTTCGGTGGCCAGGAGCCCGGTACCGCCGAAGAGATCGAAACTTTCTGCTCCACCACGTACGGCGTCACCTTCGCGATGACCGAGAAGGTCGATGTCAACGGTGACAACAAGCACCCGTTGTACGCCGAGCTGACCAAGACCGAAGACGCCGAAGGCAAAGCCGGAGACGTTCAGTGGAACTTCGAGAAGTTTCTGATTTCACCCGACGGCGTCGTCACCAACCGTTTCCGCCCGCGCACCGAGCCGGACGCTCCTGAGGTGCTCGCCGCGATCGACAAGATCCTGCCGAAGGAAACGATCGCCGTTTAGCTCCTGTCTGCATCGACTTCGAGCCTCGTTCACGCTGGTGTGCGAGGCTCGAGTCATGTCTGGACGCCTGATCGTGTCGGTGAGCGGTATCAAGAACGACACCTTCGAGCACGCCGCCGAATTCGCGCGGATCCTCGACGGGCGAGGCGTCCCTCTGTCATTGCTCGTGGCACCACGGTTGAAGGACAAGTACCGCCTCGCGGCCGACGTGCCCACCCAGGAATGGTTGCGGGCCCGACGCGACGCCGGCGACGCGATCGTTCTGCACGGCTACGACCAGGCCGCGACGAAGCGTCGACGATCCGAGTTCGCAGCGCTGCCGCGTCACGAAGCCCGGCTGCGTCTGATGGCGGCGGACCGCGTCATGGAGCAGACCGGCCTGCGTACTCGGGTGTTCGCTGCTCCACGCTGGATCGCCTCACCCGGTGCCGTCGAGGCTCTGCCCGACGCGGGATTCCGAATGTTGGCCGCGCTGAACGGTATTCACGACCTCGAACGCGACGGCGTCGTGCGCGCGAGAGTGTGGGGAATCGGCGAAGGATTCAAAGCAGAGCCCTGGTGGTTCAAGGCACTGGTACTCGGCGCAGGCCGCACCGCCCGACGCGACGGAGTGGTGCGTCTGGCCATCAGTGCCAAGCAACTCGGACGCCCCGGACCGCGACAGGCAATCCTCGACGCCATCGACCTCTCCCTGCACCACGGAGCCGAAGCCGGCGTGTACGAGTGGATTCCGCGCACCAACTCTCGCGTGGCCTAGCGGTCTGTTTCGCTGCCCCCACCCCGCCCGCCCCACCCCACCCCGCGTCAATGGACCCTTGCACGCCTCAGACGTATGCAATGTGCACATTCACGCACACCTGGAAGTTGCGTGAATGTGACTCTGCAGCGCTCAGACGTATGTGCACCGCTCCCCGGGGGACTGTCTGAATAACGGTTGATCCGGTCCTTGGTTCGACACGCCGAGCTC